>VBHV01000740.1 GCA_005881995.1 Chloroflexota bacterium
TCCGCTTTCGACCATCCTGACAGTGGATGAAACCATCGCCCTCAGCCGGAACCACACGGTGGTGCGTGAACAGCCGAACCCGGGGTTCGCGGTTGTTGTCCAGATCCTGCTGCTCGATCAACTCCAGGTAGCGGCGCAGCAATTTCTGGATGGACGCAGCCTCTGCCTGGAACGTGGACGGGCCATCGAGCACCTCCACCATAGAGGTGCGGATCTTTCCAGGATCAAGTCGATCCGGTGGAGTGGGCGGCTCCAACACTGTAATGACTCGGTTCGGCAGGCCATCTCGCCACCGGTCGTCGATGAATTCGACGTGGTGGATGGTTCCCACGATATGCTGGTCTATGTCGTAGCCGTCGATGATCTCATCGGCGACGATGTCTCCAGAGACGGTCTGTTGGCTGTAGAAACACTCTGCGAGACGAAATAACCGTCCATCTCCCCGACGAGGCAGCCGCGCCTCGCCGTATCGTTCGAGCATCATCTGGTCGATCAGGCCGAGTTGGTGATAGAAGTCTTCACGGATGTTCCAATGCACGCCGAGAAAGGGATCGCCGCGCATCTCGACACCCATCGCCTGACGGCCCATGGCCACGGTCCACAACATGGACATCATATTCGTACCGCCCAGACCCAATGCCAGGAAGTCTGGGGCGATCATCGCTTCATTCATAGCATCCATAGGTAGTGTTGCCCTCCTCATAAGCATATGTTGAGATTGTGTGTTTGTCAATGATCCTTGAGGAAGAAGCAATAAAGAAGAGCACTCGATGATATACTTTTTGACAAGATATATCTGACTGCCTGACAGTCTATCCATGGAGAAAGCAAGCATGTTCCGGGTTTTTACGAGCAGGGGCGGCAGCAAAACGCTTACTAACGATCACCAACCCACGGTCCTTCCAGACGAGTCGTCTAACGGCGAAGCGCATGTCCGTCATTTTCGGATGGCTATCCTGGGGGCGGGATTCTCCGGGCTGGGAATAGCGATTCGGCTGAAGCAGCGTGGCTATGACGACTTTGTACTGATCGAGCAGGCGGCAGACGTGGGGGGGACATGGCGCGATAACACCTATCCAGGCTGCGCCTGCGATGTTCCCTCGAACCTGTATTCCTTCTCCTTCGCCCTCAACCCGCAATGGAGCCGCGTATTTCCTCCCCAGCGTGAAATTCTGGACTATCTCCGCCGCTGCGCAAGGCAATATGGCATCCTTTCCCACATTCGGTGGAACAGCGAATTGCTGGACGCTTCATGGAACGAAGACGACCAGTGCTGGTACATATCTACCACGCGGGGTCAACTTACCGCTGATATGATCACGACTACGACCTTACCGGGAAGCGCGTGGCGGTGATTGGGACCGGGGCGTCGGCTGTTCAGTTTGTCCCTCAGATTCAGCCGCTAGTCGGCCACCTCTCGCTGTTCCTGCGTACCCCGCCCTGGATTCTCCCCCGTCAAGATCGTCCGGTTCCCGACTGGAAGAAGACGATGTTTCGCATCCTGCCCATCACACAGCGCTTGATGCGCACCAGGGTCTACTTGCGGCTCGAGCTAGTAGCGCTTGCGCTTGTGTACCGGCCTGCCATGCTGGAAAGCTTCGAGCGGTTTTCAAAGCGGCACCTGGCGCACCAGGTGTCTGATGCTGCGCTCCGGGAAAAGCTCACACCCCGGTATTCGATGGGCTGCAAGCGCATTCTGCTGTCCGATGACTTTTACCCGGCGCTTACCCAACCCAATGTTGAGGTCATCACCGACAGAATTCGCGAGGTGCGTGCGAACAGCATCGTGACCGGGGATGGCAGAGAGCGCGAGGTCGACACGATCATCTGCGGGACCGGCTTTCATGTAACCAACGCGCAGCTTCCCCAGCACGTGTATGGACGCGGTGGCCAATCCCTGGCCGACAGATGGCGCGCAGGCCTGGGTGCCTATCTGGGAACGACTGTATCAGGGTTTCCCAACCTGTTCCTGCTCATCGGCCCACACACCGGCCTGGGTCATAATTCGATGGTCTACATGATCGAATCTCAGATCAACTATATCCTGGACTGCTTGCGCACAATGGATCGGCGGAACATGCGGGCTGTCGAGGTACGGCCCGCTATTCAAGAGGCGTTCGATATGGAGATGCAGCGGCGCATGCGCGGCACCGTCTGGACCTCCGGGTGCACCAGTTGGTATCTCGATGCTAATGGGCGCAACACGACGCTCTGGCCCGGCTTTACCTTCGAGTTCCGGCGCAGGACACGCCACTTCGATCCACAATGCTACAACTTGATTCCTCAGCATTTGCCTGAAAGCCGCGCTTAGGGAATAGCAGCAGATCTCTTAACCGTTGCCCACTCTCCCACACGGCTGCTTCCCACCACTGCGAC
>VBHV01000739.1 GCA_005881995.1 Chloroflexota bacterium
GAAGCTCCCCTCTATATTGTGCATGTCAGTTGTGTCCACTCGCTCCAAGCTGTCGCGGCAGTCCGTGTGAAAGACCTGCCAGTATGGGGCGAGACCTGCCCGCAATACCTCTACCTCGACGATAGCTGCTACGCGAAACCCGGCTTCGAGGGAGCCAAATTTGTCTGCACCCCACCTTTGCGCGGCGATGCCGACCGGGAAGCCCTCTGGCTTGGCCTGCAGCGCCATGAACTGCAGGTCGTCTCAACCGACCACGCCCCTTTCAACTTTCATGGACAAAAAGAACTGGGTTTACACGACTTTACCAAGATTCCCAACGGCCTCCCTGGAGTCGAACACCGTGTCATCCTGCTCTATGACGCGGTGCGCACCGGCAAACTGGATATCCACCATTTCGTTGACCTGGTAGCCACCATGCCCGCCAAACTCTTCGGCCTTTTCCCGCGCAAAGGCACCATCGCCCCCGGCAGCGACGCCGACCTGGTAATTTTTGATCCAGAGCGTAAAATGATCATCAGCGCCGCAACTCAACACCAGCGCGTGGATTACACACCCTACGAAGGCATGCCGGTGCAGGGGGTACCTGATACCGTACTCCTGCGAGGAAGAGTCATCGTGAGGAATGGCGAGTATGTCGGCGGTAAGGGCGGGGGACAGTATTTGGCGCGCAGCACATTTGTTGCTCCTTAAGGCATATCAGGTTCACTGCCCAAATATATCGAACGCCTCACATTTCTTTGCTGGAGACGATCCTGAACACCTGCCCTCCTGGCGCCTGGATATAGAAGAACGGAGTATACGCGTGAAACACTCTGGGTAGTCCGAAAGCCTGCACCTTCTGTTGCAGCCCCGCCGCATCATCCGTCCTCAACTCAAGCCACGCCCCCCGTTGTGCCTGCTGATCAGAGAGCGCATCCTCCGTAAACTCCACGCTCAGACTTGCCCGAGAATGCTGGTAAAGAATTCGAGAAATTTCTCCTTCGCGTCAGGTCGGGCATACAGGTGAACTGAATTGCTCAGTGCGATCATGCTCGCTTCCTTTCTTCGTTGCTTAGCTGTTCACCTGAGCGAAGGGGCGCCCCTTTCGCTCAGGTGAACAACTGACTTATCACGAATCCGTTTGTGATGCAGGGACCAGCTCTGCTGCTGCTTGTTTATCCGCCCTGCCTGGTGTTCGGCTGCTCCTGAGACGCAGCAGCAAGGCAGCGGCATAGAATACGATCACAGGGATAAGTAGCAGGCGATAGCCAATCAGCATGCTGAAGTACTCCAAGCCGCCTCCAACCATGATGCCGAGCAGATTTGAAGCGAAGGCGATATCCGCCGTTTCACTATCTCGAAACGAATTCGTGAAGATAATGTTGGCCAGAAACACTGGCGCGAAAGCCAGTACGCTTGCGAGTATATACCTGAGGATGGGGTTACTCAGCAGCAGCGCACCAGGCGGCACGAGTATATTCAAAAGTAGGACACCGAAGAGCAACAGGTAAAACACGCTAATACGCTGAAATTTGAAGTAGCGATTGAACAGAATTGCCAGCAGCACACTGCTCAGAATCGCGAAAAAGACCAGCGAGTTCACCAGCCAGGTGCTGCCGAACAGGAGGGAGAAAGTGGTCAAACTTTTGACTTCAAGCAGCATGAAGGCCATGCCCAGGAAGAACATATGCCAGTCAAAGCGGCGCAGCGTCTTTCGAGGGGCGAACGTCACCGTGCCAACCAGAGCATAGAGAGCAACCATAGCGAGGCCGAGTATGTAGATGGTAGGGAAACTCCGATCTTGCAGGTAGAGGAACGGCCAGTCATCGGTTGCCGGTGTCATAGAGGTCAAGGGATAGTAGCCCTGGCCGAGGATACGCAGGGTGTTAGAATGCGAAGGCGCAGGATGCTCGGAATAGATGCCAAACTCGTTCCGGGGCAGCGTTGCCAGGCGCGGTCCCGCCATAATCGCCGCGGCGCGGCCCCAACCGCCGTAGGTCGTCACAAGCGGCGGCTGGTTGAAAGCATTGCCCACCATGTCGGCCAGTTTCTGAACCAGCCAGTCCTGCCGGTAGTAGTTGTACAGCACAACCACTCCGTTACTGCTCAAATGTGCCCGCGCCGTCGCGATTGCGTCCTGCGTGAGCAGAAAACTCTCAAGGCGCAAACTGGTGTTGCTCGAGGTGAGCGTCAGTGAATCGGGCAACGCGAAGATAATCAGGTCATAGTGATCGGTGGTATTCTGCAAGAAACTGCGGCCATCATTGATGACAACATGAACGCGTGGGTTGCTGTAGGGGTGATTCGGGTGGTACTGAGCGCCAAGCTGCTGGATCGTGGGGTCAATCTCTACCGCCGTGATCGAATCCACACCGTTCGCCAGGGCGATCGCGGTATCGGAGCCGGTTCCGGCCCCAAGAATCAGCGCGTGGTGGAACGACCCGTTGCCGAATATCCGGTAGACCTCCTTGTAGAATGGCTCCTTATACTGCCAGGAAGTCATCGCCTGGTGCCCTACGCCGTTTACATCGACGATGTAGCCATCAGGAACGGCAGGACTGATGACGATTTTATAGTACGGCGACCAGTACGCGCCGACCTGGAGTTGACCCACCTCTATGAGAGTGGCGGCCAGAACGACTGCCGCGAATACCACTGTGCGTTTCGCGCTGAGCAGCAGCAGGAGGGCGCTCAAGATAGCGAACCAGGCAAGCGGTGGTAGAGAGAAGTAAGACATCGCGGAGAAAGCGGCGATTCCCGCCAGGCTGCCGATGATATCATAGGTGTACGCGGTCAGTGGATCTAACTGCGAGAACAACTTACCAAAGGCGCGAGCCAGAGGAATGAAGCAGAGCGTCACCATACCGAAAATGATTGGCAATACCAGAAAGTTTTCAGTCTGGGCGGCCTGCTCGTCGACAATTCCAAAGTAGAGAACCTGCGTTGAGTTGATGATAAGCTGGAACTTCGTCCTCGCGATGATCAAGACCAGTAGCCCCAACAGTAACGGGAACGGAGGAAACCAGAAACGCTCGCGCCGCGCTGAGAGCATCCCCAGGCCGATGCCCAGGAAAGAAGCCAGCACGAGGAAGTTGTTAAAATAACTCAAATAGCGGACGTAAGACGGAATCCAGCGAATGCAGAGCAGTTCGAAGAAGAGCATGGTGAAGGAAATGAGAAAAGTACGCGCTCGTTTCTCGGCAATGAAAGGATGTGCAGGCGTAAACCAATCCAGGAAATGAAACAGAGCCGAGATGAATTGTTTTAGTCGTTCAACAAACGGTGCGACGTTCGTTGGTAAGGAGATATTCTTCACGAGAGATCCTTTCTATTTGACATGTGTCAACCTACGTTTCGTAGGGACGCGCTTTATCGCGTCCAGGTAAGGGCGGTAGAGTAGCGGAAGGAGAGTAATGATCCTCGCGGTCGCCTCGTCCCCTGAAAAATGTCGAGGAGCGAACCTTAGTGCGTCTCCACTCTCTGGTGGAGCGTAATTGCCACCAGTTAAAGAGATACGCCAATGTGAGGAGGGCAAGGAGTGCATTGCGCGCTGTCACACTCTCGATAAAGCCGGGCCTGTATGGCACCGGCAAGTTACTATTACTTGTATAGAGATAGGGGAAGATGTAGAT
>VBHV01000291.1 GCA_005881995.1 Chloroflexota bacterium
CAGGCCAATGCCGACCAGGGTCAAGGCTGGATCAAGAATATTGTTTCGATGCCCCCAGGCCTCAGCTGAATCATCATACATGTACTCGTAGATCGCTCCCGCGCCCGCGACAGGATTACCGGCCAGGTTTTCTGCTGCCAGATAGTACTGGGTGGCGATCGCGGGATTGCTGTTGATGCGATCAGCAAAGGTGCCTCCAATCGGGCTGGTATGCGAGAAGAAGTTCAGGTCCAGCATTTGCTTGCTATAGGCAGCGGCCATCTGCGAGAGGTTGGCATCCATCTGGAGCGGATGCAGGCCACGGTCGGTGCGCTCGAGGTTCACGAGCACAAATTGTTGTTGTACGGCAGACAGCTGCCAGTAGTTGGCAGGCAATTGCAGCGAGTGGAGATTTTCGCTCTGGCGAGCATAGTTGATCGCTGCAATTCCGTCCTGTTCACTGCCCGTCCTGAGATAGTCCGGTGAGGCGGGAATATCGACACGCCCAGACGAGCGGGCTGCCACCGGATGGTGCAGCCAGACAACCATGAGGATGGTAGCCAGGACACAAAAGAAGGGCAGCACAAATAAAGCACGTCGCATTGGGATTCTCCAGACTTCTTGATGGATTTAATAGTGGTAGATACACTCATTACCATCGGCAAAGAAGCTGGATACTTTAAGGGGAAATTTGATGTGACGATTGAGCATTCTGAGCTCTTGTTGTATGGAGTTTAGCCCTACCTCAAACGACTCTCATCGCTCTTCTTAGCGTCGGGAGCGCGATTTTACCTGATTTTAGGCTCGGCCCACGGGATGGGCAACGAGAATAATGTGCAGGAGGACTCCATTCACCGTACGCGCCTGTCTATAGTCTCTTCGCTGCGCACAGGCTCATGAGGGTTAGGCAGATCGGCGGGTGCCAGGTTGCCCATAATCACCGGCTCCTGCCGCAGGATCTGGTCGCGCCGTATGGGCTGCGTCTCTTGCTTTTCAAGGGCGAGCCGCGCATCCAGTTCTTCCAACAAATGAGCAATATCGGGGCGAAGCATGCGATTCTTCTCCGGTATGCGTGTCCACTGCGCCAGGGCAGCCGGGTAGTAGCCGGCGCGATAGCAGTACAGGCCGAGCATGGCACGGGCATCGTAGATATTCATACGCTGCCACAGGGCAAGCTCCTCTGCGGGAGCCGTAGTACAGCGCCAGCCTGCGGCGGCGCGTGCGTTCGGCCGGGTGCTTGCCCACGAAATATCGGCGCGTATAGGAGCCGCTGGACCAGATGAACCATGCCAGAATAATGACCAGGCCACGGCCAAGGTAGCGTTCCCAGGTTTCAGGCGCAAAGACGGACAGTACGCCCAGCGAGGCGAAGCAGGCACCCAGGGCCCAGGCTCCATAAACCAGGCGGCGGCGATCCCATCCTAGCAGATCGAAATGGTGGTGCAGCGGTGTTGCCAGAAATGGCAATGGAAACTCTGTATGCGACACAAACTCGCGCTAGCTGGTAAAGCGCAACACTTGCAGATTTTTGCGGAAGAAACGGGTCATGACCTTGGCTGAGATCAGCGCGGAAAGTCCTTCGAGCACGAATACTCCCCCGATCATGAGCAGCAGAATTTCGTTGCGCGACAAAATAGCGACCATTGCCAGGATACCGCCCAAGCCCAATGCGCCGCTGTCGCCCATGATAATTTTCGCGCGTCTGCGCGCGCTGCCGCGCCGCGCCGCCCACGATGAGGGCCAGTTCAGCGGCAGATACCCCAGCACACTGCCCGCGCAGAGCAGCGCCAGGATTTCCAGGACGATGCCTGCGGGATGTTTCGGATTGAGCAGAGAAGTGATAATAATGGCAAAGGCCAGGGCCGCGCTAAACACCAGGCCACCCGCCAATCCATCCAGTCCATCGCTAAAATCGACCGAGATGGAGGTAACGCTGCCGATCAAGCCCGTCATCAGCATAAGGAAGATCAGCCAAGTGAAGGGGAGGTCGAAGATCGGCCTCAAGATATCCAGGTAGGGAGAGTAGGGTTCGCGCCCGTGCTGCGTGAGCAAGTAATAAAAGAGTGCGGCTGCCATAGATACAAAAAGCACTCCGGCAAATTTTGCGCGCTCGGAAATTCCTTCATTTGCATGCACTTTGCACCAGTCGTCGATGAAGCCAACAACCATAAAGCCGAAGGTCGCGCCGAGACCGATCAGCAAGAGAGTCCATTGTTCAGAAGAGAGCTTGAAGAATAAGCCCGCGCCAATGCCTGTCGCAATTATTGCCAGGGTAATCGCCGGGCCGCCAACCAGCGGCAGTTCTATGGTCTTGATTTCTCGACCACTCGCTGGAAGGTCTGAGCGGTGCGGACCAGGTTTAAATTCACCACTGCGGAACTTCGGGAATAAGAGCTTCGCGACCCAGGACAAAACCAGGGTCAGTAGCCCGCACGCGACGAACATCAGCAATAACCAGACTGGAACCATGTCAACTCCCACAGACGAAAAACTTTCCAGGCGCTTCAAAAGTATTTTCAAGCTTTGAAACGTCAAACATATTAAGACAGTAACATGATGTATTTTTAACGATAATCCAATAATAAACGTAATTGTTCGCGCGCTACGCGTCGATCATCCCAGGGTATCTTTTCCCCTCCAATAATAATACTTTGTTCGTGGCCTTTTCCCGCCAGTAGAATGGTATCACCTGCCCGCGCCCTTGCAAAGGCCGCTGCAATGGCTTGTGTGCGGTCCGCGATACATAGGAAATCGCGCCCCTCGCGTTTGCCCGCCGCTTCGCAGCCCCGGGCTATCTCGCGCAATATCTGTACACGATCCTCCTCGCGTGGGTCTTCATCAGTAATAACGCAAAAATCGGCCATCTGGGCGGCAATTTCTCCCATAATGGGACGTTTCTGCACATCTCGTTCGCCTGCCGAGCCAAAAACAACCAGTAAGTTGCCCGCAGTGAGTGGCCGCAGAATCGCCAGTACTTTTGTCAGGCTATCAGGAGTGTGGGCGTAATCAACAATCACAGAAAATGGCTGTCCTTCGTCGATACGCTCCATACGGCCGGTCACACCCGCGACTCTGGCCAGCCCGCGCGCAATCATTTCGGGCGCCACTCCTTGACTATACGCTGTTGCAATCGCGGCAAGGCAATTACTGACGTTGAAACGCCCTACGAGCTGTGTTTCAATCGCAACCTCCGCGTTGGGAAGGATAGCCCGGAAACGGGTGCGCTGCGCGTCCATCTGGAGATCAACTGCCCGTACGGCGGCGGGAGAATCAATACCATAGTCGAGGATGGGCACGCGGCAGTACGGTTTCAAGACCTCGTAGGATGCATCGTCGCGGTTTAAGATAGCGGCAGGCCGTATTCCCAATCCCTTATCGCGTTGAGGATCGAGCATTTCGAAGAGACGCGCCTTCGCCCGCCGGTAATTTTCAAGCGTCTTGTGAAAGTCAAGATGCTCGTGCGTAATATTTGTGACCACCCCGACATCAAAAGCGCATCCACGCACGCGCTGTAGTTCCAGCCCATGCGAAGTTGCCTCGATGACGGCATGCGTAACGCCCTCATCGAGCATGCGGCGTAATAACTGCTGCACCTCCAGCGCCTCCAGAGTGCTCTGGCGCGTCGTGTTCTCCCATTCCTCGGAATGAATCTTGAAATTGGCGGTGGTCATCAGCCCGGCACGTATGCCAGCTTCGCTGAGGATCGTGTGTATGAGATTGCAGGTGGTAGTTTTGCCATCCGTACCCGTCACGCCAATCGTGCAAAGTTGTTGCGCCGGATAGCCATAAAATGCACTGGCAAGGTCGGCCAGCGCTGCCAGGACATTGCGTACTGGTATATAGGGCAATGGCAGTTGTGTATCTGAAGGTACCAGGTCATCAAGCGCAGGTCCAAGCGCCGCCACTGCTCCCCGCTGCGCGGCGTTCGCGAGGTACTTACGTCCATCGGTATGGGTGCCGGGAACTGCAATAAAGAGTGTACCGGGGGTGACCTTCCTTGAATCGTAGGCCAGCTGGCTGACCTCGATCTGCTCACGCTCTCCACCGGCGGGCACACCTTGCCAGCGTTCCGGCTGCTCCTCTAATGCTGCCAGCAGCTTAGTAAGTCGCATGTATGTCCTTTATATCTTTTCTCCATTTTCCAGGCCATTTGTAGGGGCGCGATTTAGAACCTTCAAAAATTAAGAGGGTATGTAGGGCTAATAATACATAGTACGTACCCGGTGATACGGACGCATACTGGTAATGTTCTGGCTGAGAAGCCAGAGTTGTTGGTCTATCTCGGCTGCCGTGATGGACTGCACTCCGGCAATGGTCATGACCTGTCGTAACAGTTCACACGCCCAGACTGTTGCCGCGCGTATCTCTACTTCCTCTTCTCCTCCCGGTTCCAGCGGTTCAAGCTTATCGATGCGCTCCGCCAGTTCGGGATGATATTCCAGTACGCCGAAATGGCGTAAGATTTGGGGCAGCTTATAATCCGCGAAAACGGTCAGCTGGTCCATGCCGGTCAATGCGCCCCACAGCTTGCCGCCAAATGCTCCGTACAGGTCGGCGGCGCAAATCTGAGCGCGTTTGAGGAAACGTACTTCCCGTTTGCGATAGGAGGCGACATCGTGGAATGAGGGAAAAGCCTCTGCCAACAGCTGTGCGAGTTTGACCGCGCTCCTCCCAGCCTCTTCAATTACATGTGCGAACTGCCCATCGTATCGCTCTAATAGGACGTTGCCTACTTCATGCGCATTGGCTAAACGCTGCTCGAACAATGGAATCATCACCGGCCTATCACCATTTTCTGGTGGAATCCCACGAAAGATATGCGCCAGGTCTTCTCTGCTCATGCTACTCAGATAGCACGCGTCCCACAGGGGAAAGCCCTCTTCAACCCCTCGCTTGAGCGAGGCCGCTTCAGCCCAATACCCATTCAATATCTCACCCTGATACGCAATGCGCCAGCGCGGCGCGTCCTTCTGCGCCCAGAAGCAAAAGTTCAGCGCGTCGAGTACCAGCAACCAGTTCAGGGTACGCACTGTGCCATCAAAAAAATGATACTGCTCATACCATACAGGCGCTGGCGTTTGCGCGCTATTTTTGAGGTCTTTTTCCTGAGAAAAGGCATGCAGTTGATCTACGAGCGCGTCGAGACGGTCTCGATTGATCCAGACCCACTCTCCAGCCTCTACAACCGGGCGCGTCGTACTGAGTACACCTAAATCGTCGGTATCTGAGAGAGCATACATACTCTCGATATCATCAGTCGAATTCCACTGTGTTGTCATGCATATTTCTCCACCGAGCCAACTTTCATTTCCCGCCTCGATTGTACAGACAATGCATAGTTTCGTCAATCACCCTGGTATTAGCGGTAATGCAGCCAGCAAACGCACCATCCAATGCCATGAATATCTCTGCTTGCTAGCCAAATTGGTTCAATAGCACTTGACGAAAGACTCATCTTTGTGGACAATACAAACATTACAAAAGAGTCATTTTTGATGTACTATAAGCATCAAATTTACCTGATGAACAGAAGGGAGGCATAAAGCCATAGCTGAATACTAGTTCGATGCATTCTTATTTATCAGCATAGTAGTTTCGCTTTTATTCTACCCTACCATCATCGCTCTTACATAAGGGGAGGTGTCTCTTGGCTTCAAGCAAACGTGAGGAACTCATCGAGCAAGACATTAAACGCCTGCATGGTCTCGGTTATGCGCAGGAACTGTTCCGCGCAATGGGTGGCTTCTCCAACTTCGCTATTTCCTTCACCATCATCTCGATC
>VBHV01000292.1 GCA_005881995.1 Chloroflexota bacterium
AGATCGTATCTACCTGGGTCCAAGAGTAGTCCTCGTCTATCAGGAAGAAAGTGTACCGGTAGCTTCCAGGTCCTCTGCACCTCATCCGGCAGTGTCTCCAACACCTGCGCCGGTACCTCCTGCTCCTCGTCCTATACCGCCTACACCGGTATTGCCCCCCACTTACCCTGCGGCGCCTATTCCAGCGGCAGCATCTGCTTCTCAAGCTCCGAGGGCACAAATAGTGATAGAGGTGGATGGGAGAACGCTTGGCGCTTATCAACTGGGCAAAGACGTAGTTACGGTAGGTCGCCTACCCAACAACGACATTCCCATCTCCTCCCAGTTTGTCTCAGGGCAACATGCAACGATTATGAAGCAAAATGGAAACTGGCTCATCCTGGATAAAGGCAGTCGCAATGGACTCAGTTATCAGGGGAGAACTATTCCCCAGCATACGTTAACTCATGGAGACCGTATCTTCCTGGGTAAGGGCGTTGCGCTCAGGTACGAGGTGTTAGCTTGAAGCTATAGCCTGGTTGTTTCAAGACCCGGTGCATTGAAACTCTGCGCTAGAATACAAGCATAACTTGTATCAGGTAGGAGAAGTAAAGCTGGTCATACTATCTGCAAAAGGTGGTATTCGCGCCGGGGAATATATGGATAGAACACCGGGATGGAACCAGGCAACATATCAAGTGCCGGTCGAAAACAATATCACGCTTGAAGGCAGTTTGAGTCTGCCGGAGCATCCTCGCGGCGTGGTGCTGTTTGCACATGGCAGCGGAAGCAGTCGTCATAGTCCTCGCAATCAATTTGTTGCCCAACTATTGCATGAAGCTGGCTTTGCGACTCTGCTCATCGACCTGCTCACTATGCAAGAAGAAGAACAGGATCGATATACCGGTCACTTCCGCTTTGATATTGAACTACTCAGTCGGCGAGTTGTTGGTGCTACAGACTGGCTCACTGCCAACCCAACTACGGCGCAGCTCAAAATCGGTTACTTCGGCGCGAGCACTGGCGCGGCAGCCGCCCTGGTTGCTGCTGCCGAGCGCCCTCTGATCGTTGGTGCAGTTGTTTCACGTGGGGGTCGGCCTGATCTTGCCAGTTCATACCTTCCTGCAGTTCAAGCCCCTACACTGTTGCTCGTTGGCTCAAAAGACACGCAGGTCATCGAATTGAACCGTTGGGCCTTCTCGTTGCTGCGCTGCGAAAAGCAGCTTGAGATCATTCCTGGAGCGTCACACCTTTTTGAAGAACCTGGCACCTTGGAGAAGGTTGCGCAGTTGGCAAGCCAGTGGTTCACACGCTACCTCGCGGCATAAGTGCTTTCACGGAGTGGACCGCACACGCGGAAATTCGTAGCAAAAAACCAGGTTGAGAGAAACATCATGGTAAAAATCTATCGAGATCGATATGAAGCCGGGCGTGAGTTAGCCACGAAACTCACAGCATATGCTCATCGCCAGGACGTGCTGGTGCTGGCACTCCCCCGCGGAGGTGTGCCAGTTGGGTATGAAGTAGCAAAGGCACTTCTGGCCCCCCTCGATGTCTTTGTTGTGCGCAAACTTGGCGTCCCTGGTCACGAAGAATTGGCGATGGGCGCTATTGCAACGGGAGGGATATGTGTGATCGACGAAGAGGTCGTACATATGCTACATATCCCTAAGGAAGTGATCGATGCGGCCGTAGCAAAAGAGCAGCTGGAACTTGAACGACGAGAACACCTCTACCGTGATGATCGTCCCCCGCCCGACGTGAACGGTTGTAACGTTATTCTCGTCGATGACGGTCTTGCGACCGGTTCAACCATGCGTGCTGCCGCAGAAGCATTGCGACAGCAGCATCCCGCTCGTCTTGTCGTTGCAGTGCCGGTAGCTGCTCCTTCGACCTGCGAGGAATTTAGGGCAGAGGTAGACGAGATCGTATGCGCTCAAACACCGGAGCCTTTCTTCGGAGTTGGCTACTGGTACGAGGACTTCTCGCAAACGTCGGACGAAGAAGTACACGATCTGCTCTCTCGAGCTGAACAAGAAAAACCCGTTGCTGCGCGCAAACACTAAGGATTACCGGTGGTGTGCCGGGAAATAATGAGAAGGATATGCACAATGCCAGATACAACACATACTGTACTCATCAATGCCATACGCGAGACTGCGCATCCGCTCACAGGAGCGACTACAGACTACGATCCCTTGATGAACTTGATCGGGGATGCCCGCTTTGTCCTGCTTGGTGAGGCATCGCATGGCACTCATGAGTTCTACCAGGCGCGTGCAGAAATCACGAAGCGGCTCATCACAGAGAAAGGCTTCGTTGCCGTAGCTGTCGAGGCCGACTGGCCAGATGCTTACCGCGTCAACCGCTATGTTCGAGGCCTCAATGACGACCCCACAGCCAGAGATGCGCTCGCCGGTTTCAAGCGCTTCCCAATATGGATGTGGCGCAATACAGATGTACTTGATTTCATTGAATGGTTACGTGCGCATAATACCGGCCTTCCTCCAGACGCCAGGAAGACAGGCTTTTATGGGTTAGATCTGTATAGCCTGCATGCCTCTATTGAGGCGGTGATTAGCTATCTCGAGAAGGTGGACCCAGAAGCCGCGAAACGCGCACGCTATCGCTATTCGTGCTTTGAGCACTTTGGCGAAGATACGCAGGCATATGGATATGCCGCGGGTTTTAACCTCTCAAAGTCATGCGAAGTTGAGGTTGTCGCCCAGCTCATCGAACTGCAGCAGCATACCGCTGATTATGCCAAACGCGATGGCCAGGTCGCCGAGGACGAATTTTTCTACGCTGAGCAGAATGCACGGCTGGCAAAGGATGCCGAGGAATACTACCGCACGATGTTCAGTGGGCGCGTTTCGTCCTGGAACCTGCGTGATCGCCATATGACCGAGACACTTGAGGCTTTGGTCGCTCACCTGGATAGAGAGGGTGGAGGCACGAAGGTCGTTGTGTGGGCGCACAACTCGCATGTGGGTGATGCGCGCGCAACGTCCATGGGGAGCGAGGGTGAACTCAACATCGGTCAACTCGTGCGCGAACGCCATGGCCGCGAAACCGTGCTGGTTGGTTTTAGTACATACACCGGTACCGTCACAGCCGCCTCGGATTGGGGTGCTCCCCTGGAACGCAAGCGCGTTCATCCCGCGCTCCCGGGCAGTTATGAAGCGCTCTTTCACCAGGTGGGGCTGTCAAATTTCCTCTTACCGTCACCTAATGACAGCCAGGCTGCGAATGCTTTACGTGGTCCTCGACTCGAAAGAGCTATAGGTGTGATCTATCTGCCCAGGACCGAACGCGTCAGTCACTACTTTCATGCTCGCTTGCCTGAGCAGTTCGACGCTGTATTGCACTTCGATGAGACGCGCGCCGTCGAACCTTTAGATCGTACAACACAATGGGAGGTGGGGGAGACCGAGATCCCGGAAACATATCCCTGGGCGGTCTAAGGTCTCTATGTTTATTGCTTTCCCTACGCTCTAACATCTTTCCGTTTCAGGAAGAGCCCGATGGCAACCATCAGTACGGCGATGGTGAGAACCAATGCGCCCCAAACGATTAAGAGGTGCATCGTGGCCCCCGGAACTGCTGTCGCGGGATTGAGTGAGGTATAGTGCGTCCCTTGATAGGCGAAGTCATCCACGCCGAGTTTGTCACCATGCAAACCTACCGATGAGCCTAATCCGGCCATTGCCCAGCGCACTGGGAACAGTGCTCCCAACACCTGCAAGATCGGCGAGTCAAGTTTGAAGATAATGCCTGAAAAGATCACCTGGGGGATCAGCACAATTGGCACAAAGCTCATGGCGCGATCAGCATTTGGCGCAAGAGCGGAGATTGCCAACCCCAACATCAACCCTGCCAGCGTAGTCAGTACCAGTGTGATATAGATCTCTGCCAGAATTGGCAGGAAGATGCCACCTCGAAGCGGCGTTTTCAGATTGACCAGGTAGATCAGCACCGCACTTTGTAGAAAACACAGTATTCCCAGTTCCCGCCGGTAAATCGCGTTCTCCCGCACAATGGCGCGTATTCCGTTCAGGCACCCAAAGAGCACTCCGGCAAAAGCCATAATGAAGAGTAGCGTTTGCGCGTTCGCGCCGGAGTCGGGCGCGATGGCATTCTCCAGCGCTTGTTGTTTGGTCAAACCCTCTTTTTGCACGTACAAGCTCGCCACCGGCGAATTGAGCAAATCAACCACGCGCTTGCAGTCGATCGAGACAACCGGGCCTGAAGTGTCGAGTGGGTTCGCTCGCAAAGGGCAGTAGGTGATACTGGTTGAATCAAACGTGCCGGAACCGGCCAGGTAGAACAGGATCAAACCGATGATGGGGGCCTGGAGCAGCAAGAGTAAAAAGTTCCCGCCATCATGCAACAGCAGCCGCAAGTAACGCCTTGAAAGCAATGAGAATTGTTTCCAGGGGCGACCGCGCTTGGGACGTGAAATCAACAGGTTGGTTTCAAGCATTTGGTGATCTTCTGCGAGTTCTCGATCGAGCGGCTCCTGTACGTAACGCTGGTAATAGGGAGAGCGCTTGAAGTTCTCTGCGATCTTTTCCGGTGCATGTTTATTGTTCGTTGCTGTTTCCAACCTGTTATATATCTCAGCAAAATCGTTCGTGCCGAAATAGGCCTGTGCTTGAGCCGGTGGACCATAAAACGCAAGGTGACCGCCTGGGGCAAGAAAACATACAAAGTCGCACAGAAAAATGTTGCTGGTAGCGTGCGTGACCAGCACAATGGTATGCCCCTTATCGGTTAGTTTGCGTAAGAGCAGCATCATCTTACGTTCAAGGCCAGGGTCTAACCCCGATGTAGGCTCATCGAGAAAGAAGACGCTGGGGTTTGCCAGCAGTTCCAGGGCAATAGAGACCCGTTTGCGCTCGCCGCCTGAGAGATTTCTCACCAGGTGTTTCCTGCGATAGCGTATCTCTACCTCGTCGAGTACCTCGTTGATGCGCTGTTTGATCTGCGCGCGTGTGAAATCCCTGGGCAGGCGTAACCTCGCCGTATAATACAGGGCCTGTTCAACGGTCAGGTCCTTGTGTATGATATCGTCCTGGGGCACGTACCCAATCTGTGTGTTGAATGCCGCCAGGTTGCGATAGTAATCCTGATCATTGTAGAGTACTGTGCCCTTCTGGGCAGGCCGCAGCCCGCTCAGCGCGTTTAACAACGTGGACTTGCCCACGCCCGAACCGCCCACCAGTGCTACAAATGTGCGCGCCGGAATGTCGAGCGAAATATCGTCTAACAGGAGTGTATGCAGGTTTCCCCTGCTGGTGAGGTGAAGAGCATCGATACGGATGCTGTAGCTTTCGTCCTGCTGGATAAGCTGGTTCCCGGTGTAGGTAAATTTGTACGGGCCGATACGAATGAGATCTCCTGGATTCAGATCCCTTGCGCGTACACGCTCCGTATTGACATAGACACCGTTGGTACTGCTCAGATCAACGATACGATAGCCCCCGGTACGGCTCTGCTCCATCCGCGCATGATAGCCCGAAACCTGTGGATGATTGAGGATGATGGTGTTGTTATTGAAACGCCCAATGGTCAAAGTAGGTGAAGCCAGCGGAATCGGGTGCACTTCGGGCACGCTGTCCGAAGTCTTCTTTTTCTGCCAGTCCTCTGGTATGAATGTCGGCACATTGTGTTCCTGGGCAAGCTGCTTTAACTGTACCTCGTCAAGCACGTACAGCTGGTGATCATAGGGATCGGTATATGATTCATGCTGGATATTGGAAATCCAGGAATGCAGTGTTTCGGCATTGACTCCGAGCGCTGTTGCTGCTTCCTGCATGGTGTAGTGTTTCATAATACATACCACGAAGTGAGAACAATAACAGTTTCTACAAGTATTTTCCCTGTTTTCATTATTGGCATGCGCGTCAACAAGTTCTTAGCATTTCGCAAGTGGTTCAGAACTGCTATGGCAATGGGACCTATGCTGCGTACTTTGTATCAGCATCCTGAAAAGGGTTTTCTCGGCGCGCAGACCTTTTTCAATTTGCGTGGAGTTGTCACGGTACAATACTGGCGCTCTTTTGAAGACCTGGAGAAGTTTGCCAGGGATAAGGATGATCCGCATCTCGAAGCCTGGAGGCGCTTCAATAAAACCATCGGCTCGGACGGCAGCGTCGGCATTTTCCACGAGACCTACCTTGTCGATGCAGGCAAATATGAGGCTCTCTATGGCAATATGCCCGTCTTTGGCCTGGCCGCTGCTACTAAACACGTCCCCGCCATAGGACGCCGCGAAACGGCACGCCGCCGCATGGGCGGGGAAAATGAACCGGCGGTAGTATCCCCCGCGCAGCCCGTGTTAGTTGCCGGACAATAGGTTCTTTCATCGCATGCACTGTTTGTGGTATGCATCTTTGCAACTCAGGTGTTTCTCATGCGTAGGTATGGTAGGAATATCGAACAGGAGATGCCAAAGCGAAGGAGCAAGTCACCATGTCACAGATGCATTACGATGAAGCCGGGCAGGAGCGCCAGAGGCCTGAATTTGACAACAGCTACGACGTAGGTTATGCACCAGGGTACCGCGACCCGTTTATGGGTTCATCCGGGCAAAAACTCTCGATGCCGACCACCCTGGCCTCGGATAAAAGCGCCAGTGCCGGTCAGCGCCTGGCATTGGCGATCGTCTCCGTCATCATGCTCATAGGAGCAGTTGCTATCATCTTCACTGGTGGAAATTCGCCGGGTGGCTTCATTGGACTGGTTGCTTTAGGTGTCGTCTCTGCAGCGATTGTCGCGGTCAATGTTGTTTTTAATAATATCCATTTTAATAATACCCATTGAGGAGACTAGAGATCTTCGGAAAATAGCCCCGCTGGCCTCTTCTGCGGCACAACAACCTTCAGCGCTCCGGGGACGACGCTGAACGTTGCCGGGGTGTGACCGCCTGGATCACCATCCACCTGGAAAGCGATGGGATGTGGCGTCTCGATGGTGATCGAGGTAAACTGGTCGTAGCGCACCCAGATGCGGCGCTGCTCGCGTCGTAGAATAAAATCCCCTAGAACTACAATGCGCCCTGGCAGGTTGCGCTTGCGCACAATGCACAGATCGAGCTGGCCGTCGTCACATTTTGCCTGCCACGTGAAGGTGAGAGCTCCCCCATATAACTGCGTATTCCCGATAAAGATTTGCACCGCTCGTGTTTTCACCACATAATCCTTGTGACGCACAATCACCGGAAAGCCAGCGTAGCCAGGGCCAAACCATAGTGCCGCCAGCACATAACCGAGGATGCCCAGGCGTTTTAGGGGTTTGCGCTCGACCGCCTGGGTGACCTCCCCATCAAGACCGATGCCGACCATCAGCAGGAAATAGCGCCCATTCACGCAGCCCAGGTCAACACGGCGCGTTTGCCCATGCGGGAGCACCTCACGCGCCCTGGCATTATCCAGGGGAATCCCCATTTCACGCGCCCAGACGTTGACCGTGCCGGTAGGAAGCACGCCCAGCGCTGTCTCGCTGCCCGCTAATGCCTGGATGATGTCATTGATGGTGCCATCCCCCCCGGCCGCGATCACCATGGCGGCGTTTTGCTCGATGGCCTTGCGTGCCAGTGATTGTCCATCGCCCGGCCCATGTGTAAACCAGAGTTCGGCCCTCCAGCCGTGCTTGCGTAAAAACGCCAGCGTCTCATGAACGCGATGCGTGTTGTGGAGCAGAAAGCCCGATATAGGATTGGCAATGATAACTGCGTAGCGTTCGCATGGTTCGTTAAAACCTTCATTAGAATCCGTAGTATCCGTTTGCATACTGCTCATCCTCTTGCCTGTAAAGATGCAATCATAAGGCTATGGTGGGCAACGCGCAGCACGAGGCGTTCCAACCTCATCCGTCCAGTCTTACAGACATTATGCCCGATTTATCTTTGAAAATCCATTCTCGCGGGATCAATCTACACGTGGCACACGCGCCAGGATTTCTGACACGACTTCGTAATTGATGGTACCCAGGCGTTCTGCAACCTGTTCTGCAGTCAAGCTGGCCTTTCCCTGGCGTCCAATCAAGGTCACCTCGTCACCGGCGCGCGTCTGTGGAATATGCGACACGTCCACAATGGACTGATCCATGCAGACGCGGCCCAGCAATGGCGCTTCCTGACCGTGAATGAGCACATATCCCCAGTTGGTCGGCGCGCGTCGGAAGCCATCGGCGTACCCCACCGGAAGTACGGCAATGGTGGTCGCTCGCTCCGTATAGAACGTGCAGCCGTAACTGATACATTCTCCGGCGGGAATAACTTTGACCTGCGCCACCTGGGTCTTGAAAGAGAGCGCCGGGCGAAATCCCTCTGGCAGGCACACCTCGGCCGATGGATGCAGCCCATAGAGCGCTATGCCAGGGCGCACCATATCGAAATGCGCTTCGGTCAGGCTCAGAATAGCCGCGCTGTTGGCGGCATGCACCAATGGCGGGCGCAGGTGTTGCTCTCCCAATACTTGCAATACGTGCTGGAAGCGCGCAAGTTGCAAGCGAGCATGCGTTTGATCGGAACTATCAGCTGTGGCGAAATGCGTAAAGATGCCCTCGAGTTCCAGGCCGGGCAGTTCTCGAATACCCTTCACCAGTTGTACTACC
>VBHV01000293.1 GCA_005881995.1 Chloroflexota bacterium
CGATTGTGGACAGGTTCCTGGCCTGGGTACCTCGCTCTGCGCATACGCCATGACTCTACTGGATGAGCCGCGCGATATCATCATGTATGATGGGGGTATTCCGCGCTATCCAACCCCGCCCTGGAACTATATCCTCACCTTTAATATCGAAGGGCTGACCAACGAATATTTTGGCACCACCCTCTTCCTGCGCGACTGGAAACAATATGAGATGCCCTGCTTTGAGGAATACGAACTGGTGGATTTCCCTGTAGGCCAGCTCGAAGCATTCACCACCGCGGGCGGCACCAGCACCATGCCCTGGACCTTCGCGGGCAAATTACGCACTTTGCAGAATAAAACCATTCGCTGGCCCGGTCACTATGCGCAGTGGAAAGCCTTCAACGATGCCGGGTTGATCGGCCTGGAGCCCATCGAGGTCGATGGTACGCCGGTTGTCCCGCGCCACCTGCTGCATACGCTGTTAGAGCCAAAGATTCGCGCGCGACCAAATGAGCAGGACATGGTAGTTGTGCGTGTCATCGCTCGGGGCCTCAAGCATGGGCAGGAAAAAGAGGCGCTGGTAGACCTGTACGATTACTACGACGAGGCCACCAGCTTTACCGCGATGGAGCGTACCACCGGCTGGCATGCTGCGATCATGGCTGGCTTCATGGCGCGTGGGCAGACGCCAAAGGGCGGTGTGCCTGTCGAACTGGCTGTGCCAGGCCAGGTCTTCGTCGAAGAGTTTCGCAAGCGCGGGTTTGACCTGCGCGTCTCGTATTCGTGACCTTGCAGGTACCTCATTCCGTCTCGTATAATGCGGTACAATTTACATCTGGGCGCAGAAGCCAGCGAAATCGCCATACACGCAGGACAAGCACAAGGCCCCCACCATACCCTACCTCTCCCCTTGTCCCTACAGAAGAGATGCGCCTGTTTGTTAGTCTGATGAGCAAGAGGGGATCACTCAGGACGCCCCATCAGTTGCGATGCATCGAAACAAAGGAGTTTCTAGATGAGCGATAGCACTGTTCAAGATTTTATGCCCATCCAAAATTTCGACTACCTGGAATTTTACGTGGGCAATGCCAAACAAGCAGCATATTATTTTAGTAATGCCTGGGGTTTCACTCCCATCGCGTATGCTGGGTTAGAGACAGGCCTGCGTGATCGCAGCAGTTATGTCCTGGAGCAGGGCAATGTGCGCTTGGTCCTCACCTCGGCGCTTGGCCCGGAGGGCGAGATAGCCGAGCATGTCAGGCTGCACGGAGATGGCGTCAAAGATATCGCTCTGCGCGTCGATGATGCTGAACGCGCTTATCGCGAAGCGACCTCGCGTGGAGCGCGGGGCGTGCTCGAACCGACCACGCACAAAGATGATAGCGGCATGGTGAAACTGGCCTCGATTGCCACCTATGGCGAAACTATCCATACCTTCGTCGAGCGGCAAGATTATAAAGGCGTGTTTCTGCCGGGGTATCGTTCCGAAGAAACCAGTGCGCCGCGCCGCGCTCGTCCCGCTGGGCTGGCCGCCATTGACCACGTGGTTGGCAATGATCGCGCCATCAGCACCGAGTATTCCGCCTTGATGTCGAAAGTCATGCAGAATGGCAGTGGGCGCATCAAATTCCCCATCAACGAACCGGCCCAGGGACGCCGCAAATCGCAGATTGAAGAATACCTGGATTTCTATCGCGGTCCCGGCGTGCAGCATATTGCGCTCAACACCTCTGACATCATCACTACCGTGCGCGGCCTGCAGGAGCGCGGCGTTGAATTTCTGCGAACGCCCATGAACTACTATGAGTCGGTGATCGATCGTGTGCCGAATATCGCCGAGAATGTACAACAATTGGCCGATTTAAGCATCCTCGTCGAATATGACGACGAGGGCTACTTGCTTCAAATCTTCTCCAAACCGATTGTTAATCGCCCAACCGTCTTCTTTGAAGTGATTGAACGCAAGGGCGCGCGCGGCTTTGGCGAAGGAAACTTTAAGGCGCTCTTCGAGGCGTTGGAGCGTGAGCAGGCGCTGCGGGGGAACCTGTAGATGAAACTGGTCACATTTCGAACTCCTGACCGGCATACACACGCGGGAGTCGTGCGGAACGAGCGCATCGTCACACTCGACTATCCCACGCTGCTCGAATTGCTGCGCGATTCCGCTGGCCTGGCACAAGCGCGGGAGGTTGACGGGAAGGAGTACACGCTGCACGAGGTCGTGTTGCTCTCGCCCATCCCTGATCCGCCGTCCCTGCGCGACTTCTACGCTTTTGAGCAGCACGTCAAGGCTGCTCGTGCCAAACGCGGCGTGGATAAGATTCCAGAGTGGTACGAGATCCCGACCTTCTACTTTAGCAACAACAGCGAAATCTATGGGCACGACGAACCCGTCCCGTATCCCGTTGGCAGCCACGAACTGGATATCGAACTGGAGATCGCCTGCGTGATCGGGCGCGAGGGCAAAGATATCCCGGTGGAGGAAGCCGAAAATTACATCGCTGGCTATACCATTATGAACGACTGGAGCGCGCGCGACTTCCAGCGCAAGGATATGAAGCTCAACCTTGGACCCGGCAAGGGCAAGGACTTTGCCACCTCGATCGGCCCCTGGCTGGTGACGCCCGATGAACTGGCCGCCCGTCGCACAGGTAGTGGCGCGACCGAACGCTACGACATGACCATGCTGGCGCGAGTCGATGGCAAGGAGATCTCGCGTGGCAACTTTAAGGACATCTATTACAGCTTCCCTCAGATGATCGCCTGGGCCACGCGTAATGCGCGCCTGCGCGTGGGCGATGTCCTCGGCTCCGGCACCGTCGGTACCGGGTGCCTACTCGAAATAGGCACCGAAGTACATCCCTGGTTCCAGCGCGACGAAGTCATCGAGTTGGAGATTGACGGCATAGGCGTTTTGCGGAATCGAATCGTGTAGTGTGTAGGCGTAACAAAAAGATCCTTCAAGCTAAAGGAGAAAAATATGCCACCTTATCATAGCCTGGGGGAAATACCCCACAAGAGGCACACACAGTTCCGCAAACCAGACGGAACGCTTTATTACGAAGAACTGTTCGGCACCGAAGGCTTTTCGGGGAACTATTCGAATATCTACTATTATCACCCGCCCACACGGGTGAAAAAGGTAGAGAAGTTTATGGCGGTGCAGTATCCCTTTGAAGAGTGGCACCTGGAGGTACAGCGCCATCATCACCTCAAGACGACGCAGTTGACGCGCGGAGGAGATGCGGTCTTGGGACGCCAGGCGCTGATGTTCAACAAGGATATCGTGATTGGGGTGGCGCAGCCGGCGATGGCCATGGATTACTTCTATCGCGACGGCGATTCCGACTTGGTTTACTTTGTACATGAGGGGCATGGCACGCTCGAGACGAACTTTGGCTTGCTGCCCTATCACGAAGGCGATTACATCATCATCCCGCGCGGCACGACCTTCCGTTTCCAGATAGCCGCCGGTAGCGCCGATACGCGCTTCCTGACGGTGGAGGCGCACGGCACGATTGAGCCGCCGCGCAGGTATATGAACAAGAACGGCCAGTTGCTCGAACATTCCCCGTACTGTGAGCGCGATATTCGCCGCCCGGAGGAACTGGTCATGCATACCGAACGCGGCGATTTTGAGGTGCGCGTAAAGGTCGGCAACCTTGTCTCAAGCTACTGGTATGACTTCCACCCCATCAACACGGTGGGCTGGGACGGCTGCGAATACCCCTGGATTTTCAACATCGGCGATTTCGAGCCGATTACCGGGCGTGTGCACCAGCCGCCGCCGGTGCATCAGACCTTCCAGGGGCCGAATTTCGTCGTCTGCTCCTTTGTGCCGCGCAAGCTCGACTATCACCCGTTGTCCATTCCTGTACCATATAATCACAGCAACATCGATAGCGACGAACTGCTCTACTACGTCAACGGCAACTTCGGCAGCCGCCGCGGCATCGAACGTTCATCCATGACGTTGCACCCACGTGGCATTCCGCATGGCCCACATCCCGGCGCGGTCGAGAAGAGCCTGGGTGCGGAGCGTACGGAAGAGCTGGCGGTGATGATTGATACGTTCTACCCACTGAAGTTTACGACGATTGCGCAGTCGATCGATGATGCGGCGTATCCATATAGTTGGTTGGAGTAAAGACCTTGGGGCGCATTCATTGCGCCTCTCAACAAATTCAGCTCACTCTTTCCTTCTTCAGAGGGATGGCTCTATGCAGAAAGAAGATGAAGTGGTGCAGCGCTCCCGAGACGCCGATGCGTTGCGTAGCGCTTTTGAGCGTGAAGGTTGTACCATCTGTACGGTCGTACAGGAGTACATGCAGCACCTCATGGACTCCTGGCAATACGAAGGATTTACCGACTTTGAACAACGCCACGAGTTGATTCGTTCGCGAGGTTTTTGCCCACTACATACCTGGCAGTTGGCACAGCTTGCACCTTTTCAGCTTGCTGTGGTCTACCGCGAGGTACTCACCGACATGCTTGCGGATATGGAGCGAGACCAGCAACTATTGGCTCGCCGTAATCCACTGGAGACTGGCCCTGCGTTGCTCAGATGGTGGAGAAGATGGCATCGTCGACCAGCTACAAACTCCGTGAAACTCACGTACGAACAATGCCCTTTTTGCCAGAGCCGGGTTCGCATCGAACAGCGCGTTGTTTCGACATTGCTGGAGCAACTGCGCTCCGAAGAGATGCGGGCGCTACTGTGCGAATCGACAGGATTATGCCAGGTGCATTTCACCCAGGCGTGCACCTGGGCCGAGGGGCACGATCCCAGGGAATTAGCTTCCCTCTTCACCTGCCAGCACACCTGCGTTCGACGGGTTCTAGATGAAGTGCAGGAACTGCTACGCAAACATGATTATCGTTTCAGCGAAGAACCACGTGGCAACGAGATGACATCCTGGCGACGTGCAGCCGATCTGTGCGCAGGCAATCCTGGAGTTCTGTAAAGGCGCCTGGTTGATCTGGTGCTTGCGCATGCTTCTGCAATTTGCGTATAATTTTGCTAGTGAATCGATTACACAGCCTGAAAGTCGAAACAAAGGAGTTTCGGGATAAAAGGAGTAATAAACGATGGCGACAGAACCCCGCATCATCAAATTCTACGAAACCACCCTCCGTGACGGCGAGCAAACCCCAGGCGTCAACTATTTTCCAGAAGAGAAGCTGGCCATTGCCCAGGCGCTGGCAGATATGGGCTTCGATACGCTGGACTGCGGCTTTCCCATCTCCTCGCCGGGAGAGTTTGAAGCGGTGCGCCTGATCGCCTCGAAGGTGGACAATGCCGAGATTTGCGCCATTGCGCGTGCCAATCCGCTCGATATTGAGCGAGCCTGGGACGCGGTGAAGATTGCCGCCAGGCCCGCCATTCAGCCATTTATCAGCGTCTCGCCCCTGCATCGACAGGTGAAACTGGGGAAGAGCCGTGACGAGGTGCGCGAACTGGCAAAAGCGGCGGTGGCCCTGGGGCGTTCCTTTACGGAGAACGTCGATTTCGCGCTGGAAGATACCACGCGCACCGAACATGATTTTATCCTCGAAGTATGCGAAGTGATCATCAAAGAGGGTGTGCGCTTTGTGACGCTATGTGATACCGTTGGTTTCGCGCTTCCCTGGGAATTTGGTCAGCTGGTAGCCGACGTGCGCCGTGAATTTCCCGGTGTGCGCATTTCCGCGCACTGCCACGATGATCTTGGCATGGCGGTTGCCAATGCCATGGAAGGCCTGCGCAATGGTGCTGAGCGCGTCGATACCTGTATCAATGGCCTGGGTGAGCGTGCGGGCAATGCCGCCACCGAGGATGTGGTGATGGCTATTCGCACGCGCAGCTCCGATCTCGGTAT
>VBHV01000294.1:0-4924 GCA_005881995.1 Chloroflexota bacterium
TCAGCTTCCCCATCTTGCTGACAGGCACCAATTCCGTCGGCATCGTCTACCACTGGGGATTGCAATACCTGTTTGAGCATGGCGCAAGAGATGCCGGTTTCACCTCGCTGATCACACTGGTTGCCGAATGCGATGACAGCTACCTCGATGGCTCTCAAGGCCTTGCCATCACCCGCGATGATGTCTACGCTGCCCTCGACAGCGCGGCGGGCGGCAAAGTCACTGAAGGATGTGTGGGCGCGGGTACCGGCATGCAACTCTTTGACTTTAAGGGCGGCATCGGTACCTCTTCACGTATTGTCCAGGTAGCAAAGACGCCTTACACCGTTGGCGCGCTGGTACTCACCAACTTTGGCTCACGTCACGAACTGCGTGTCGATGGCGTAGCCGTGGGACGCATGCTTGCTGAAGAACTACCACGGGGAGGAACAAGCGAGGGAAGTTGTATTGTTGTCCTGGCGACAGATGCTCCCCTCAATGCCCGTCAGTGCGAACGACTGGCAAAGAGAGCCGCGTTAGGACTCGCCCGCACCGGCTCAACGGCCAGAGATGGTAGCGGTGAAATCATCGTCGCTTTTGCCACTGCCAACCGTCTTCCCGCACATGCGGGCGCGGAAATCACCATACGCACGCTTATTGATGGCTCATCCGAGGGTGGAACCTCCGCCTTGAATGAGTTGTTTACCGGGGCTATAGAAGCTACCGAAGAAGCCATTTACAATGCATTGGCGGCTGCGGTAACTACCCGGGGCGTTGAAGGTCATGTCCTGTATGCTATCCCACATGATCGACTGCGAGAATGCCTGGCACATTAGTAGACCGAGGCTGATCACCCCATTAGCCGAGTTCGTGGCGGAATACATCCGCAGCCGAACCAATACCGAAGTTCCAATTACAAATGTGTGAGAGTCCTTCTCGTGCTGTGGTACTATCGTGCTTCTATAGTGAAGATACATGTTCGTATCCGTTATACAGGGTACAGAGCAAGGCTTTCGGTTACTACTTTGTATTCCGCCTGAAGGACGCGGTCCGTTGGCAGGATGGCTTTCAAGGAAGTACTAAAAGTACTTTTTGCACAAATCTCAGACCGCGCTGCGGTTAACTGCTATAATGAGCAACAATTGAACTATTGCATCAGGGCAAAAGGCGAGAGGAGAAGCAGGCCATTTCACAAGAATCTATTCCCCCAGAACATACTTCAACGACAGCTGTCTCCACAGTTGAGCCAGAACCAGTTATACCCATGTCCCTCGCTCCTGAAGAGGAAGACCTGTTAGATGATGAAGTGACCGCTCAAGATCAGCAGGTGGGCATAGGCATATTTCGCTTTCGCTTTCGCCTGGCAAATTTCCGACTCACTCAGGGCATCTGGCAGCGGCGTTTTAGTATAGCAGAGGCCGCAATCCTGCTCATGCTGGCCTATTTGGCGTCTCGTGGACTGGGGGTCATACGCCAGAGTTTGTTCAACGCCCTCTTTGGCACTAATGCCGAAGCCAACGCCTACTATGCTGCTTTCCGCCTGCCCGATTTCCTCTTCAACCTCATCGCGGGCGGCGCGTTGAGCCATGCCTTAATTCCCGTCTTTGTCACCTATGATAAAGAGCATGGTCGGCAGCAAGCATGGCGCCTGGTCAGCCTGGTCTTTAATGTGCTGCTGGTCGCCCTGGTTGCCGTCTTGCTGGCAGGTGAGTTTCTTGCGCCCGCCTTTGTCAATAAGATACTGGTGCCTGGCTATGATCCTGCTGAACAGGCCCTGACAACCACCCTTACGCGTATCATGCTCGTACAGCCCCTTATTCTGGGGCTTGGAACCGTTGCAACTGCCGTCCTGAGCAGTAAACGGCAGTTCTTGCTACCGGCCCTCTCAATCGCCGTCTATAACATCGGACTCATCGGCGGCCTGCTTGTCACTTTAGCTATCCCGAAGGTTGGAATCTATGGTCCCACTTACGGTGTATTGCTGGCCGCCGTCTGCCAGGTCATTGTCCAGATTCCTGGCCTTGTGAAGCAGGGTTTACGCTACTTCTTCGTGTGGGACCTCAAGGACCCTGGTTTGCGCCAGGTGATGCGTTTGCTTGGCCCAAATGCAGGAGTGGTTGCTCTTGGCTCCGCCGCTTTTATTATTGACACCGCCTTCGTCTCTTATCAGATAGATAAAGGCAGCCTGGCCGCGCAGCATAACGCCTATATGCTCTTTTACATGCCGGTAGCCCTGCTTGCACAGGCCACCGCACAGGCTGCATTACCGCAATTATCCGCACTGGCAACACGCGGAAATTTTATACGCCTGCGCCGCCTGGCTCTTAAAGTTATCGGAACTGCCTTTCTCTTAGGCATTCCTACCGCGGTTATCTTGTGCTTCCTGGGCAGGCCCATTATTCACCTCATTTTTCAACATGGCGCGTTTAACAGGCATTCCACCAACTTAACATCGCTTGCGCTGATTGGTTACGCCATCGGATTGCCGGGAGTGATCGTAGGAGGATTGATTGCAAGTACATTCTATTCACTCAGAGATGCGCGTACCCCGTTGTTCACCAACGCCTTCAACCTCGCCATCCACATCGCGTTCATTCTTTACTTCCTGACGATCTTTGTTGGCACGAATGCCATTCTTGCCATTCCCCTGGCGGCAAGTGGTTCTGTCACCCTGGAGGCCCTCCTGCTTGTTCTGCTCTTGTACCTGCGCTTACGCTCAAAAGTAAGAGGTGAGAGGCAGAATGGCAAGCCAGAAGAAGCTCAGCTTGACGCTTGAAGTAGAATAAGAGTGCACACGGTTCGCATGACAATGTAGGGACGCTATTTATTGCGTCTAAGAAGGAGGCACTTTATGATTGATGGGGTAGCCACGATCTGCATTTTCGTCAACGATCAGGATAAAGCCAAGGCCTTTTATCTCGACAAGCTCGGCTTTGAATTACATCAAGATTCGCCGATGGGACCTGACTCGCGCTGGATCGCAGTCGCACCAAAGGGGGCGCGCACTGAAATCATTCTCTATAAGATGGATGAAAATTGGCAGCATTATCGCCAGGTCATGGGAAAGTCGCAAGCTATCACCTTCAACGTCTCGGACATGGCAGCGCTGCATGCCGATCTCAAGGCTAAAGGGGTGCGCATCACCCAGGAACCCGATCCTCAGCCCTGGGGAACCTACATGATGATCCTGGATGAGGACAACAATGCATTGCTCCTGGTTGAACCCCCTAAGGGTACTTCCTAGCATCGTGCGTAGGGGCCCGATTACTTCCTTGCAGCTTGCCTGACCGCAGGTACTTCCTTG
Source organism: Chloroflexota bacterium (assembly GCA_005881995.1). Next base: position 3,284 of record VBHV01000294.1, read on the forward strand.
CATCACTGCTGACACGCAGTGTAGAGACGCAGTCTCGTTGCAGTGATGCTATCAAGCTAGGACGCAGTCCGTTGGTAAGCTGCATCAGGACCCTGAGACGCAGTCTCGTTGGCAATCTGCATTACAAACTAATCGCGCCCGCGATGGCAGGATGGCTTTCAAGGTTAATAGCTCCAATTGACGCCGCATTAAGAACTATGCCGCGCCGGGTGATCGCTTTCGAAGGCGCGGCGAAAGCTCTTATAACGCTCGCCATGCCAGATCGCCTCGATTGGCTCCTGAAAAATATTGCTCAGCACCCGCTCTTGCTGGTATTCCCGCGCGCTTTTATGCCCAAAAGGCGCGAAGCAGCAGGAAAGTACATTGCCGCTGGACGTGATATACGTCAGTGTATAAGGCCTACGACAGCCAGACCAGGGGCGCTCCCCAAAGTCTCGCACCAGACTTTCCAGCGGCGTCGCCGAACCGGCCGCGCTAAAGATCATGCCGCGTTCCTTGCAGGTCTGCTCGCAGCGCCGCACCAGCTCCAGTTCCTCACGCGTTGAGCGGCGAAATAGCGCTTGCTTAGAGTTGGCCAAGCCCTCTTCAAAATAAACCAGCCGTTGTAAATGCACCTCGCGGATGCCGTTCTCGTAAGCTAAATCGATCAGGCCAGGCAGTTCGTGCAGATTCTCCTTCATAGCGGTAAACCAGAGCGAAACGGCCGGGTTGCTGGCGGGTTGCGCCCGTTGTAGAGCAGTGAAAGCGCGCATATTGCGCCAGATCTTATCGAACGCATCCACACCGCGCACCCTGGCATAGGTTGCGCGTGTTGCGCCATCCATCGAGAGGCGGTACTCGTCCAGTCCGGCGTCAATCAATGCCCGGCCGCGTTTCTCGTTGAGCAAGATACCATTTGAATTAAAGAGCACATAGGTACCTCGCGCTTTGAGATACTGGATCATGCGCGGCAAATCCTTGTTCAATAATGGTTCTCCCAGCCCATGTAAGACTACGCGCTCCAGCACAGGAAATTGATCGACGATGTAACGGAATGAATCGAAACTCAGGTCGCGATCATCCTCGCGTGAGAGCAGTGTGCGCGGGCATTGCTGGCAGAGTTCATTGCAGCGGCTCGTCGGCTCGATATAAATCGAGCGCGGCAGGGTGGCAACTTCAGGCGACGTCGAAATCATAGTGGGCTTCCTCACGTACTACTAGCATCACTGCTGACTGGAGACGAAGTCTCGTTGCAGCGATGCTTTCAATTGTGTAAGTAAAGCGGCTGTCGCAGGCGCAAGCGTATCGTCCCTTTGCAATAACGAATCCAGGCGCAGCAGATCTGAGAATTCATCCACATCAAAAAGTGGATCAAGCAGGCGCACCAACAGTCCCTGGCTGCGTGCCAGTTCGATAGTCATCTCCAGCACGACGCCGGTACTCATGGGAACGCCCGTAAACACATTGTATGGTTTGCGCATAGCGAGAAGATAATAACCGCCATCGTCAGCCGGCCCCAGCACAACGTCTACCTCATCGAGCGCCTTTCGCGCGTTCTCGATGATTTCCCGGCTGATCTGTGGTGAATCCGAGCCAATCAGGATGGTGTGCTCGAAGGCCCGTGCCCGGGTCCATTGAAAAGCATGATGCAAACGCGCGCCA
>VBHV01000294.1:4959-7469 GCA_005881995.1 Chloroflexota bacterium
CTGCTGGCCTATAGGCCCAGTGTAAAGCGATGCCCGGCATCCCGGCAAAACGCTGCGCCAGGTCGGTCAGCAACGCCCGGTAGAGCTGTAATGTCTCCTCATTGCCGAGCGTGCGCGCCACGCGTGTCTTCGTCTTGCCGGCTTCCGGGTACCGCGCCACGATCACCAGCGCTGTCTCATGCATGGGCACCCTTCTCCCAGCTTGCCCACGTATAGCGCAGCGTTGTGGCTACCATCGCATAGGCAGCTTTGATGCTGCCGGTGATCGTTCCCGCTACTTTCGAGCGACCGTGACTGCGGCGGCGGTAGTGGATAGGCAATTCCACGATACGATACCGCGCGCGCGCCATCTTCACTAGCATCTCTACCGGCCATCCAAAAGTCATTTCTTGCATGTCCAGAGCGTTTAATGCGCTACATCGAAGCGCGCGAAAGGACCCTATATCATGTATGTGTGCGCTATAGAGAAAACTGATCATGCGGCTGACCAGCCAGTTGCCTAGACGCGCCTGAGGTGGAATCGCTCCGCGCTCGGCACGCTTGCCGATACGCGACCCAATCGTCATATCGGCCTGCCCCTCAAGTACCGGGGTGAGCATCATGGGCAGGTCGGCAGGGTCATCGCTTCCATCGCCATCCATAAAAATAACAATCTCGGCCCCCAGACTCCACGCCGTCGAAAAACCTTTCAAACAGGCTCGCCCATACCCACGCGCTGGCTCGCTGGCAACCATCGCTCCTCCATTCTGAGCAACGGAGGCGGTGGCATCTGTACTGCCATTATCAACGACGATGATCCACTGCGCGAAATCCCTGGGCATCTCCCCCAGCAATTGACGTATCGCCTCCTCCTCGTTTAAGGCGGGAATAACAATCGCAACCTTCTCGGTTGACATACAATATAACTCCTCACTACGGTGAACACTGTACCGGACAAATCGGTATACTTCCTTGCATTTAGATGAGAAAGATGCAACTGTATCTTTCTAGCCGCCAAAGTGGCGTTTCTGAATGGATATGGAGATATAGGTTCATCACGTTTCGCATGAGGAATTTTTTACAAATATCTTTGGAAGAAATCCAACACCGCCGCCGTATATTCTTGTTCGCATCGAATATGCGCGGCATGCCCTGCGTCAAACAATAACAGCTCCGAGCCGGAGATACGTTCTGCAATTACACGCGCGTAATCGGCCGGTACCACGCGATCGCGTTTCCCATGCATAATCAGTGCTGGGCAGCGAATACTTGCAAGTTCCTCGTCGGTAATGATCACCCCGCCCGCGGCCACCAGCGCCTCCTGGCCTTCCACATACATCGTTGGCAGCTTGCGCCAGTACGGTTCGCCATGTAATGCTGCCAGTTGCGCCTGCCAATCCTCTGGCAGTGGCTCTTCGAGCAGCCAATGGCGTATCGCCGCTGCATTCTGCGCATTCACCGTGGGCTGCGCCCACAATACCTCCATCGCTGAAACCCAAAACTAGCGTGTGCTCGATGCGCAGCCAATCAAGCAACATTGCCAGGTCTGCCGCGTCATCCCGGTAAAATGTCAGCGTATACGCTTCGCGCTTTGTAGAGCGTCCATAGCCGTGCAGATGGGGCGCTACTACGCAATACCTGGACAGCGCAGGCAACTGCCCCTCAAAATCGCTTTCGGGCGTGCCGCCGAAACCATGAATCAACAGGACAGTCGATGGATGGGGTATTCGGCCCGTCGTAGTGAAATCCGGCTCAAAAACATCGTAGTACATTGTGGTATGTGGTGTTGAAAGAAATGGCATGATTCACCTATCATGTGGGTAGTTGTTGTTCGGCCTGTGTTAATGAATATACTATAGTATGTCACATCCCATGCGCAAAATCGTATGGCAGGACGCTTGACAGGCCCTCAACTGCTGTCTATACTGTATGGCAACACCAAAGGCTGCGTTTTACTGATCTTTCGCCTGATTCTAGCTGCCAAATTTCACCGTACAGATAGTAAAGGAGTAACCTATGGACTCCGAACAGACCATCTCAAATGAAGCAATAATCCCACTCACCACCTCAGGTAGCCTGTCTCAAGCTGCGAATGGCGTTGAGGATGAAGTGATCATCAGTGCGATCAAAGTAAACAAGTATTTCGGTGATAAGCATGTTCTTAAAGATGTCGATTTTGAAGTGCGCAAAAAAGAAGTGGTCGCGTTGATTGGCCCCAGTGGTTCAGGCAAGAGTACCCTGCTCCGGTGTTTTAACGGCCTGGAAAAGCATACCAGTGGCGAGATTTACATTCATGGTCACAAGCTCGATCCCCGACTCTCGATAAAGCAACTCAGCCCGATCCGCACCGAATTAGGGATGGTCTTCCAGAATTTTAACCTCTTTCCTCATATGACCGTTCTTCAGAACATTATTGAAGCCCCTGTGCGCGTTCGCAAGTTGCCTAAAGACCAGGCCGTGGCTCTGGCCGAGAAATTGCTGGTAAAGGTTGGGCTTTCAGAGAAGCGCGATGTTTATCCCAACAAACTCTC
>VBHV01000295.1 GCA_005881995.1 Chloroflexota bacterium
CAGTGATGTCATTGATCGCATCGTGGGGACTCGCCTGGCGGCCGGCCTCCTGGCTGTCTTTCCAGGCCCCTCGGCGAAGCATCTGGCAGAGCTGCACTCGCGGGAATTTCCCGTTGTGCTGATTGATGACCAGGGGATACCGCCTGAGGGAACCCTCTGGATCAGCGTTGATAATCGCCTGGGCGCCTACGAAGCCACGCGTCACCTGCTTCGCCTGGGACATCGCCGTATAGCTCATATCCAGGGGCCGCTCAAGTACCAGGTCTCGCACGACCGCTACCAGGGCTACTGCGATGCGCTGAAAGAGGCCGGTATTTCGCTCGATCCCACCCTGGTGCTCGAAGGCAATTTCATGCCCCAAACCGGGCGCACTTGCACCAATGCCTTCCTTGATCTTCCCGTCGAGAAACGTCCTACGGCCATCTTCGCAGGGAGCGATTTTATGGCCTATGGCGCCATTGCGGCTGTGCAGCAGCGCGGCTTACTCGTGACGGAGGATATAGCAGTGGTTGGCTTCGACGATAATCCCTCATCTGCCCACATGGAACCGGCGCTGACAACCGTCCGGCAGCCGTTCTATGAGATGGGTCGCCGCGCCACTGAAATTCTCCTGACCCTCGTTGATGCACCCCGCCCAGTGAATGGTCCGAACCACAATGGCAGGATATCCGGGGTGTCAATGTTCGATGAACCAGTTCGCATCAAAATGCCGACCAGTCTAATAGTGCGTGCCTCATGTGGCGCCTCCCGCCGCGTCACTGTTGAGTAAGAAGGAGGTGAGCGCAGACTCTGGTTTATTCCTTCGTTCTCTTTTGGCATTACGGTTGTTTAGGAGATTGATATCCGAGAACGACAGGTAACGTAATACCCTCTCCGCCTGTTTTTGTTGATACTTCATATCACAACGCATGAGTGCGCAATATCTGCCATGAAGCGGCGTTGGCTTTGTGGTTATCAAGGTTCAACGGTCTGTACCAGTTTTCAAACTGTGTCATACCGTCGTCAGGTTGTCCTTTTGTCCTTTTGAGACACGCTCTAGAAGCAAGAGGCTTCTCAACGTGTATGGATCGTCGAAAGTATCGTTTTTCCAGCGTTAGGAGGTAAAACGTGACTCCCTATCTAGCAACCTCGCCACACCGGAACCGCCTGGCTGCAGCATGCTTAGCGTTCTTCTCGCTGCTGCTCGTGCTGGGTATGATGCTGGCCGCCTGCGGTGGCAGCGGTAACGGCACAACAACAACGCCAACAACTCGATCAACAACGCTTCGTATTCTCTCTTCTCCTGGGCAAACCAATCCCGATCTCTTTAACCCATACTTTAACACCAAACAGGGTGGTGATTATGGAGCGCAAGGTTTGCTGTATGAAGAGCTCTACTTCACAAACCTGTATACCGGTCAGTCCTCGCCCTGGTTGGCCAACAGCGAGAGCTACTCCAGCGACCTGACGCAGTTAACCTTCAAGCTGCGCACAGACGTGAAATGGAATGATAGCCAGCCTTTCACAAGCGCTGATGTCAAGTTTACCTTTGACCTGATGCAGAAGAATCCTGCCCTTGACCAGAATTCGCTTTGGGCTACTCTTCTCAAGAGTGTTGATGCACCCGATAGCAGCACCGTTGTATTCACGCTGCAGCACGCCGATAGTACAGCGATCTTCCGTATTGGTGACCAGGTGTTCATCGTGCCACAGCATGTCTGGTCAAAAATCAGCGGGGACCCGGCGAAGTTCTCCAATGATAACAATCCTGTTGGCACCGGTCCCTATGTCCTCAAGAGTTGGAGTCCCGATCTGATTACCTATACGGTGAACCCTAGTTACTGGGGCACAAAGCCACAGGTCCAGACGATCCAGATTCCCTCGATCAAAGACAACACCACCGGCATTACCGATATGGTCAAAGGCCAGCTTGACTGGTCGGGTATCGGTTGGAGTCCCGACAGCGATTCCGTGTTTAGCGCGAAGGATTCACAGCACAATCACACTTGGTTTGCCGCCAGTAACACCGTCATGCTCTACCTGAACCTGCGCAAGGCGCCATTCAATAACCTCCTGGTTCGCAGAGCGATCAGCGCGGCGATCGACCGCAGTCAGTTGCCGCAGGGGGTGGCTCAATATGCCGCGGTTGCTAACCCAACCGGCGTCATCATACCCAATTTTAATAACTGGATCGCGTCGCAGTATCAAACTATGTCCTTTGAGAATGGCCAGAGTAAGGTCGATAGCTACCTGACGCAGGCCGGTTTCAAGAAGGGCAGCGATGGCTTCTATCACGACGCCAGTGGCAAAATATTGTCAATGTCGATAGACGTTGTCTCCGGTTGGAACGACTGGGACCAGGATGTTCAGTTTATCGTCAATGACCTCAACAAGGCCGGTATCAAGGCGTCGATGAATTCAGAGAGCGGCTATACACCGTACTACACCGCTATCTCGACCGGCACTTATGATGCTGCTATCAGTTGGACGAATAGCGGCCCCAGCCCGTACTACGCTTACCTGGCGCTGCTCCTCAGCGCTAATGCGACTCCGCAGGTCGCTGTCGGCACCAACTTCGAGCGCTGGGATGCGACAAGCAGCAATGGGTACGCCGCGAAGACTGATCAACTGCTTGCGCAGTATCAGACGACCACTGATCCCACTGCTCAGATGCAGGCTATCCAGGGCATCGAGGATATCATGGTGAGCCAGTTACCGGTTATTCCGTTGACCGTCAACGTGTACTGGGATGAGTACACGACGACGCACTTCGCGGGTTGGCCGAGCGCGGCTAATCCCTATGACTCAGGCGCTCCTTACACCTTCCCTGATGAAGAGAACGTCATTCTTCACTTGACGCCAGCTTAGTCTCTTAAAGCGTTCTTCTCTTTTCCATCTCCCGGCAGTGCTGGGAGATGGAAGGGCAGAACTCTGCCATCCCTACCAGACATCCTTGAAGGTCGGTGCCGCCCGATTATGCGCCTGGCAGAATGCCTCTTTAAACTTTGCATCGAAGGAGACGGATAATGCGCTACCTCTTGAGACGTATGGGCTTCTACCTGGTAGCTTTGTGGGCTGCGGTGACGTTCAATTTCATCATCCCGCGCTTGATGCCAGGTAATCCTGCCCTGGCGTACCTGGCAAAGATCCATGCACAGAATGTAACGACTGCGCAATACCTTGCGATGCAGCAAGAATTTGGTGTCGACCCGAATGTGCCTATCTGGAAACAATACTTCGATTACGTGAATGCTTTACTACATGGTCAACTGGGTATCTCAATCTCGCAATTTCCTTCGCAGGTCTCAACTATCCTGTCACAAAGTTTACCCTGGACTATAGGCCTGGTTGGGACCGCCGTCTTCCTGAGCTTTCTCGTCGGCACCCTGATCGGAATGTTGATCGCCTGGAGGCGTGGCTCCTGGTACGATACTGCTGTGCCCCCGATCCTGACATTTCTCTCAGCTGTTCCCTATTTCTGGATGGCCCTGGCGCTGATTTACGTATTTGGTGTGAACCTGAACTGGTTCCCAACCGACAGTGGCTATGATGTATTCAATGTGAGTCCTGGTTGGAACACCGATTTCATCGGCAGCGTGGCTCAACATGCTTTTCTTCCGGTCATCACGCTTGTCATCGGTACGCTGGCCGGCTGGGTACTGACTATGCGCAATACCATGATCACGACGCTTTCGGAAGATTACGTGCTGATGGCGCAAGCCAAGGGTCTGCCTGAAAGACGTGTGATGTTTAATTACGCAGCCCGCAACGCGATTTTACCCAGTGTTACCAGTTTCTCTATCTCATTAGGCCTGGTGGTTAGTGGCTCCTTGCTCACAGAAATAGTCTTCAACTATCCCGGGATCGGTTTCGCATTATATAACGCTGTTCAAGGTGACGATTACCCCCTGGTCGAGGGATGTTTCCTGGTTATCGCTCTAGCCGTCCTCTCCGCGAATTTCCTGTCCGAGCTAGTCTACACCTTCCTTGATCCACGTGTACGGCAGGGGAGGAGCTAAACGATGCAAGCAACCAATCTAACA
>VBHV01000296.1:0-4751 GCA_005881995.1 Chloroflexota bacterium
CGACTGCGTGGCGCGTGATCAGCTCACGAAAGCCAGGTAGGCCTGTTTCCGTCTCGTAGCCTGCTACGGGAACAGCGAGCTGGTGGGCTACCATCGCTGACCCATCAAGATCCTCGGTGGCAACTGGCTCCTCGAGCCAGTAGATATCCAGGTCCTCGACCTCACGCATAAAGGTGAGCGCCAGTGAAGGCGTCCAGGCGTTATTCGCATCGATGGCCAGCTTGACATTAGAACCGATCGCTTTGCGCACAGCGCGCACACGCGCAACATCTTCCTCGAAGGTTACAGTAGCGTAGTCTGCCGCAGGCATTTCTCTTAATGGGTTCAAGAGCGCCTCGGGCTGACGACCAACCTTCATTTTGATACAGCCAAAACCACGCTCAGCATAACCGCCAACTTCTTCTTCCAGCGCGTGTATATCTTTATCCCGGGCATAGAAGCCAGCGGATGCATACACCTGCAAGGTATCGCGATAGCCCCCGAGAAGCCGGTAGAGCGGTGTGCGTGTCGCCTGTCCGATAATGTCCCAGAGTGCAATATCGACTCCACTGATCGCCATCATCAGCATACCACGTCGACCCCGCTGGTGCGCCCGCGTTGCCATCATCTGCCACAGCTTCTCGACGCGAAATGGGTCCTCACCCACGATGGTGCGCCGCAGTTCCCCTGTGATAATCGCCTCTGTACTTTCCAGGAAGCCACCATAGGCTGCCGCTTCTCCTAGCCCAACAATTCCTTCATCCGTATGCACCTGCACGAGCAGCGTGGGACGATCGGGCATGTAGTGAATTGCGTCCGCCATTGCGATAGTCATAGGGAAGCGAAGTTTGATAGTCGTAACATCCGTGATAATCAAAGGGAACCTCTCTTCCAGCTCGAAAACTGAATGTTTTCTTATGGGCCTGGTGGCTCCTGCCCTAATCGCACTTTCTTAGCGCGGGTCAGGCGACTCTGTAAGAGTACGACGATAAGCAGGAAGGCTCCGCGAATAACCGATTGCCAGGACACACCCAGGCTAATGAAGCCAAAGCCATTCTCAAAGTTTAAGATATTGAAGACCAGGCCCAGCAACAATACCCCTACTAGCGTTCCCCAGACCGAGCCCATGCCGCCAGTCAGGAGTGTGCCGCCAACAACGACCGCGGCGATGGCTGTCAGTTCCCAGCCTACTGCCTCGTTCGGTGATCCAGTGAAGGTCTGTCCTGCTAACAATACGCCGGCTAGACCGGCCAATAAACCACTGATCGCATACACCGCCAGCTTGATACGCTCCACGGGTAGACCCATCAGGCGAGCCGCTTCCTCATTGCCACCAATCGCCAATACGTGACGACCAAAACGGGTAAAGTTGAGCACAATCGAACCAATGGCGTATACCACGAGCAAAAAGACGGGAAGAGGGATACCGAACAGAACACCCTGGCTGAGTTGAGCCCAATCTACTGTAGCATTCACACTGACCGTTGCATCCTTCGCAAGGACGAGCGCCATGCCTCGAGCTGCCAGCAGCATGGCAAGTGTGGCAAGGAACGGCGGTATGCGGAGCCAGGCAATAACCCAACCGTTAAAGAGTCCCACAATCAGACCTGCCAGAGCAGCAGCGCCAATCGCCCCTAACAGGCCATAGGGACTTGCCAGAGCTGCTACGACGCTGCACAGGGCCGCTAACGAACCAACCGAAAGGTCGATGCCGCCGGTCATCATCACAAATGTCATGCCCAGTGCGATCAGGCCAAACGTTGTGTTGTATGAGATCACGGTAAGAAAGTTATAAGTCGAAAAGAAGTTATCATAGCGCAACGTGCCAAACAGAATCAATGCTAAAAGCGCAATCAATGCGCCCTGTCGTTGCAAGATGCCCTTGCTGCGGGTCCATCCCGTTGCCAGCCTGCTGCTATCACTCGCTTTCGTAGTAGAAATATCTGCCATATATTACTCCAACTACCCTTTGCGCTGCCGCTGAAAATAGACCGCGACAAGAATAATGGCGGCTTTAATCATCTGCGCTACTCCGAACGAAACATTCTGTGATATAAGCGTTGCCCCAATGAGATAAATGATCAATGCGCCGATGAGTGTTCCGACGACGGTTGCCCGCCCGCCTGTCAGCGGAGTACCGCCAACGGCGACAGCGGCAATAGCATCCAATTCTCCGTTAAGGCCTACTCGAGTGGCATCTGATGACGAATTGATGGCGATGATAATAAACCCGGCCAGCGCCGCTAGCAGTGCGCTTATCGTGTACACGGCGAGTTTCACCCGGTTAACGGGAATACCAGCCAGGCGTGCCGCAGCCTCATTGCCACCTGTTGCTAAAACATAGCGACCAAAGGTGGTGATACGCATGATTACCGCGAAAACGGCCACGATGATGAGCATTAAGATCACCTGGAAAGGGATGCCCAGTACTGTACCCTGACCAATAAATTGAAAGCCGGGGTTATTGAAGTCCTGGAGTTTGTCATTGGACAGGACTAATGCCATACCGCGGCCGGCAATAAATAAGACCAGCGTAGCAATGATTGGCTGGATACGAAATCTCGTAATCAGGAAACCATTGAATAGGCCAAGAAGGCCCGTCGCTATGAGGGGGATAATCAGGGCCAGCGTGTTTCCAAGCCACGGAACGTTTGCCAGAAGTGGACTGAGGAAGATGATCGGGGCCAGCGCACCGGCAAAGGCCATTAATGAACCAACAGACAGATCAATGCCGGCGGTGGCGATAACCAGCGTCATACCTGTCGCGATAATCGCAATCGGCGCTACCTCTTGTAAGTCATTGGAAAGTGACTGCACCTGGAGAAAGTGTGGCCTGAATAGTATGTCATAAAGAATGATCAGCAGGAGTACTGTCAGCCCACCATAAGTCTGACCAAATCCGCGCAAACGTTCTGGCAGCACAAAGCGATGCGCGATTGTAGTTGTGGCTGGATCAAGCTTCGCCATGCGACGCTTCCTCCTCTTTTTTTGCTGTCTCCGGAGAAATGTCGTCATCCCCGTGCACCATTGCTTCCACCACAGCACTCAAGCTGATGTCCTCACGTTCTAGCGAAGCCACGGTTTGCCCATCACGCAATACCACCACGCGGTCACTGCCCTCAAGCAGTTCTTCTAGCTCGGATGAGATCATCAGGACTCCAAGCCCCTTCTCCGCTAATTCTTCGATCAATGCCTGTATCTCGGCCTTGGCACCGACATCAATACCGCGTGTCGGCTCATCCAGAATCAATAACCTGGGATTAAGACAGAGCCAGCGCGCCAGCAGAACTTTTTGTTGATTGCCGCCGGAGAGTTCACGTATCTTTTGTTCCGGCCCCGCCATCTTGATGCCAAGCCGTTTGATGAACTGATCGACGATCTCCTGCTGCTTCTCACGGGAGACAATGCCATTGCGAGAAAGTATAGGTAGGGCGGCAAGGGTAAGATTCTCGCGCACCGAGAGATAGGGGATAATGCCATCCATTTTGCGGTCTTCTGGACAGAAGCCGATGCCGGCGTGGATGGCATCAGCAGGCGAGTGAAAGTGCGCCGGTTTTCCATCGATGCTGACCTTGCCCTGTTCTAAAGGATCAGCGCCGAAAACTGCGCGCGCGAGCTCACTCCTACCTGAGCCAAGCAGACCAGCAAGTCCGACGATTTCGCCCGCATGCACATTAACGCTCGCGCCTTGCAATACACGCCCTCGACGCAACCCACGGGCCTCCAAGAGCACTTCCTGTTCAACATGGTGCTGCCCAACCTTAAAGCTGGTCTGGCCATGTCGACGTACTTCACCCAGTTCTTTGCCCAGCATCTTAGAGACCAATTCAACTTTCGGCAGGCCCTTCATCTCGCGTACGTCTACTGTCCGGCCATCGCGCATAATGGTCACGCGATCACAAATCGCGTAGAGTTCGTCCAGACGATGACCGACGAAAATCACAGAGACGCCGTCAGCCTTCAATTGACGAATGATCGTGAAGAGGGTCTCAACCTCTCGCTCATTGAGCGAAGAGGTAGGCTCATCCATGACAACTAGCTTGCTCTTGAACGATATAGCACGAGCTATGGCAACCATCTGCTGGATAGCGATATTGTAGTTCATCAATGGCTGCGTAACGTCGATGGAGACAGACAGGCGCTTCAGCAAGGTAGCGGTTTCCGCGCGCATCTTGCGCCAGTTGATGAAGCCCCAGCGTCGGGGCTCTCTGGCCATGAAAACGTTCTCTGCAACAGAGCGGAATGGGACGAGGTTGATTTCCTGATAGATGGTGCTGATCCCATTATTTTGTGCCTGCTGTGGAGTTTGGAAATCAATAGCACGGCCATCGAAAATAATGCTGCCACTATCGCGACGATACGCACCTGTGAAGATTTTGATAAGCGTCGATTTACCTGCGCCGTTTTGACCCACGAGTGCATGCACCTCGCCGCGATTGACACTTAAATGAGCATCTACCAGGGCCACGACGCCGGGGAAGGCTTTGGAGATATGCTCCATCTGTAGTAATGGGTCGTTCTGATTCATTTCAGCACTCTCTTCCCTGTGACACTACAGTGATTTCTCTCATATTACAAACTACTACAAACGTTGTCAATGAGGCCTGAACTTTAGCCAGGGCTGCCCAAAAGCCACTTTCTCCCCATGCGAACACCGAAGGTGCGAGAAGTGACAACAAGAAGCGACTTTTGAGAGGTCTGAGTTAACACGGCTCTAAAAAATTTCTCACACGCTAGCGAACGAGACAAGGGGGACAAGAAAAGCAAAAGGA
>VBHV01000296.1:4859-6229 GCA_005881995.1 Chloroflexota bacterium
GTCTTGGAGTTTAGTGCCACTCGCATACTGGTCAATTGTTTGGAAGGAAATTGGACCAAAGAAAGGACTGGACTGCACCGTAGTGCCCTCTTCCCCGTTGATAATCGCGTTGAGAGCATCCCTCTCACCATCAATCGAAACGACGATCACATCTTTACCTGGATGCCTGCCTGCCGCCTTGAGGGCAGCAATCGCACCAATCGCCATCTCGTCATTGTGAGCATAGACAGCGGTCACGTCAGGATGAGCCTGCAAGAGGGTCGCCATCACTTTGCGGCCGGTGTCACGATTGAAGTCACCATCCTGTGAAGCAAGGAGGACCATACCTGGGGCAGTCTTGATCTCGTCGTCAAAGCCTTTCTTCCGATTGATAGCAGGAGAGGCACCGGTGGTTCCCTCTAGCTCGATGATCTTGGCTTTGCCGCCGGTAGCCTTGATTAGCCAGTCAGCTACGCGCTTCCCCTGCTGAATGAAGTCGGAACCAATGAAGGTCACATAGTCCTTGTTGGGCTGAGCAAGGGTGTGATCTACGTCGCGGTCAATCAGAATAACGGGGATACAAGCAGCTTTGGCCTGGAGCACTGCTGGTACAAGGGCTTTCTCGGTGATGGGAGCAAGCAGGATAACATCAACCTTCTGGGCGATCATTGACTGGACGTCAGATACCTGCTTATCGCCCGAATTCGCGGCATCGGCATAAACCAGCGTATCACCATGCTTTTGGGCTTCTGCTTTGATACTGGCGGTCTCAGCCAGACGCCAGGGATTATTACTTGCATTCTGCGAGAAACCGACTTTGTAGTGGTCTTTCTTCACCAGTTTGGGAGGTGACCCACAATTACTACCCGCGGTAGTGCCACTAGTGCCACTACCGCCACAAGCGGCAAGCATGATACAAACGAGCATACTGATGAGCATTGACTGACCAAGGCGCAGAGACTTATTGCGCTTCATAGCAAAATATCCTCCTTATGAGCGTAAGCGAGATGTAATGAGCACAAAATAGTTCGACTTTGACGAAAAGGCACAATGGCGCATCTGTACAGGGACGATAGAGAGAGAAATGCTTTTGTATCGTTGAATGGAGATCCTCCTTTCCGCTAAATAGATGGGGTTTTCTCTATGCTACTATTTACTACGAGAACTTCTTCTCTGTTTGTCACAAATGAGAATGCCCACTCAACAGAGTGAGGATGGTTATAGTTTGTCTTCTGCTAAACTAAATCAACGAAATGCTCAATCAGGCTTTATCGCGTTCTCAAAAAAGGCAAAGTTTTAGCTAAATACCGTTTCATTTCGTATTTTCCCTAATTGAATAAGTACATTGTAAATCAGAAACTGTACATTTGTCAAGTATTTGAGTGCTGAAA
>VBHV01000297.1 GCA_005881995.1 Chloroflexota bacterium
GGAATAACCGGAGACGAGTCGCGGATAATGGATTCTCAAGGGAAGCGAGCTGCACCTCCCGCCAGAACTGCTCAACCGTCTCGAATCGGGCATCCTGGCGCAGTGACAGTGCGCGATGGACGGCATCGGCCACGGAGGCTGGAATCGCCGGAGCAAGCTGGTTCATAGGCGTGAGCGCATCTTTTCCCCTGTTCCCCAGGTTTGTCAGACGGACAAGCGCATCCTCTGGAACGTTCCCCGTCAGCAGTGTATATACGGTTGCCCCAAGTCCATAGATATCGGTGCGCGGATCCGTCCCAGTGCCATAGTGCTCAGGGGCTGCGAAGCCGGGCGAACCATGGCGCAGCTCGGTTGTGGTATTCTCGGGATTATACTCCTTGGCAATGCCGAAATCCACCAGCATCGCCGTTCGATCGGTTGCTCTCAGGATGATGTTGGCCGGTTTAATGTCACGGTGCAGCACCGGTGGATGTTGCCGGTGCAGGTAGGCCACTGCCTCGATGATCGGTGCCATTATATCGAGTACTTCAGGCAAAGCGAAGCGCCTGTCGGGCTGCTCTCGCCAAACCTGTTCCAGGTTCGGGCCCTCGATATACTCCATGAGTAAATAAATCCGCTCGCTCTGCTCGTCAGTGAACAACCGGAAGACCCGCGGCAAGGCCGGGTGCTGCAAGCGCTCAAGCAGTTCGCTTTCGCGGGCCAGCCGATCCCGCGCGTGTTGCGTCGGCTCTATCACCTCTTTGAGGGCAAACAGCGCGCCGTCGGCCTGCCGATCGCTCACCAGGTAGACCGCTCCAAAGCCACCCGTGCCCAGGATCTCCTCTACCAGGTAGCGATCTCCTATCACGGCTCCCGGGAGGAGCAACATTTTTCCTGCCAGCATGGATCATCCCCCGCTTTCTATGCCGTTGCGTTTCTCTCGTGGGAAGACTATACCAGTATACACGCACGTCTCCCCTCTTGCACAGTCCCGTGACCCCATAACACGAAGTGCATACCACGTTCCTGTCGTCCGATCAGAAAAGGCGTGAACTGGCTCGCCAGGGACAGCCACCTCTTCTACTCATATACACTCCTACACTGTTTATATAGATACATCGCCAGGACAATCTGGCTAGCCAATTCCTCTTTGACAGCGATCTCACGCATGTGATATTTCAAGGCTCTAGATGAGTGACTTCAATCATGACAACCAATTCCTCTTTGACAGCGAACTCATGCATGTGATAGCATGCAGCAACTCTCATATGTAATCATAGTAAGTAACCATAACCTGAAATGTAAGTTCGGTCCATGTGCGCGTCATTTTTTGCGCAGAGGGCGACGCCAGTATCGCCCAATACGCAGGGAAGCCCGGCCCATCGCCGGATGTGATCCGTAGGGGCGAGGGCGGACGATGCGGGGCTGGGTGGGCCTTTAGGGTCGCCCGCGGGGTGGGGTGCGGTCATTTTCCCTCAAGATATCAGCGAGATGAACAGGACGCGGGCGACCCTAAAGGCCCTCACCACCCCACGTCTGCCACCCTCGCCCCTACGGATGTTGATGGGCTTGATCTTCAGGTGACGCCTGGTGGGCGATCACAAGGATCGCCCAGGAGATTCGATGCTCAGGAGGTACGGTTAGTAATGAAGACACGCACCGCAGTAGTATATGCGCCCGGTGAACCTATGCGCATTGAAGAGGTCGAGCTTGATCCACCACATGAACACGAGGTGCAGGTACGCATGGTCGCTGCTGGCATCTGCCACTCCGACTATCACGTCGTTTCGGGTGAATTGCGCACCTACTTGCCAATGGCGCTCGGGCATGAAGGCGCGGGCGTGATCGAGGCGGTTGGCCCCGGCGTCACCGCTTGCACGGTGGGCGACCACGTTGTCCTTAGCTTTATTCCCACGTGCGGCTCCTGCCCGGCGTGCACCGCGGGACACGCCAACGCGTGCGAGAAAGCAGCTACAGCCACCAGCGGTCCCCTGCTCGATGGCACATTCCGCATGCATCGCGATAATGCCGATATCGGGCAATTCTGCCAGGTGGGCTCGTTCAGCGAACGCATCGTCGCCTCCGATTTGTCGGTTGTCCCCGTCCCCGATTCCTACCCACTCAATCGCGCCGTCCTGCTCGGATGCGGCGTCCCCACCGGCGTTGGAGCAGTTCTTCACCGCGCCAAAGTCGCGCTGGGCAGCACTGTCATGGTCGTTGGCTGCGGCGGCATTGGCTCGAATATTATTCAGGGGGCTGTGTTAGCGGGGGCGCGTATCATCCTGGCGGTAGATATCCATGATTTCAAGCTCGAATATGCGCGCATGTTGGGAGCCACGCGTACCCTCAATTCCACCAGAGAAGACCCGGTGGAAGTTGCCAGGGAGCTGACAGGAGGACGAGGCATGGACTACGCCTTTGAAGCCATCTCCTCCCCTGCGACCATCGGCCAGGCCTATCGCGCCATCGGTAAAAATGGAACCATTGTCGTGGTGGGGCTGACGCCATTTACCGAGAAGTCGATTCCCATCTCGCCGCTTGACCTGGTGCTGTCCCAGAAAACCATCATGGGAACCCTCTATGGCGATTCGCAGCCGCGTGACGACATCCCCAACCTGCTCAAAATGTACGGAGCAGGCAAGCTGAAACTCGACGAGCTGGTAACACGCACCTACACGCTCGATCAAGTCAATGAAGCGTACGCTGATCTATTAGCTGGCCGCATTATTCGGGGAGTAATCGAATTTTAGGAAGGAGCGCGCCATGAACATTGCTGAAGGACTCGCGCATGCAAAAAAGATAGCAGGCAGCCACGAGGCCATTGTCTGCGGCGACACACGCTATACCTGGGAAGAGTTTGAGCAGCGTACCGACGCCCTGGCGCGCGGCCTGGCCTCCGTCGGCGTGCTGCGTGGAGACCGCGTAGCCGTCCTTATGCTCAACTGTCATCGTTACCTGGAATTGTATTACGCCTGTGCCCGTATGGGAGCGGTTATCGTCCCCCTCAACATTCGCCTGGCACGCCCTGAAATCATCTTCATCCTCAACGATAGTGAAACCAAAGTACTAGTCGTAGACAAAGCCTTTGCGGTCCACATCGCCGGGCGCGAGGCCGTCCCCACCCTTGAAGCCGTTATTTACAATGGTGAGGAAACACCCGCGAGCATGCTCAACTATGAGGATATCGTCAGCCAGGGATCACACATGATGGAGAGCGTTGACCAGGAAATGGATGATGACGAACTCTCCGGCCTCTATTACACCGGCGGCACCACCGGACGCGCCAAAGGCGTGATGCTTTCGCATAAGAACGTCGTGTCGAATGCCATCAATGTCATTATGGCCGCCAGTTATACGCAGCAGGACACCTACCTGCACGCCGCGCCAATGTTCCACCTCGCAGATCTCGGTTCGACCTTCGCCATGACCATGGTTGGTGCGCGCCACGTCTTCATTCCATTGTTTAACCCCGTGCATGTCCTTCAAGCCATTTCGAACGAGAAAATCACCGCCACCTTGCTTGTTCCCACCATGGTTAACGCCGTTCTCAATCACCCCGACGCAGACAGCTACAACATCTCCAGTCTGCGCCGCCTCACCTACGGAGCCTCGCCCATGCCACTTGAATTGCTCAAGAAGGGTTTAAGGAAATGGAGGCAGATATTTGCTCAGGGCTACGGCATGACCGAGACCTCTCCGCTGCTCACCGGCCTGGACACCTGGGATCACATCATCGACGGCACGCCTGAGCAGATGAGGCGCCTCAATTCCTGCGGAAAAGAAGCGCTGGGCGTCGAGGTGCGCGTCGTCAACGCCGATCTGGAGGACGTGCAGCCCGGTCTGAAGCAACAGACGCAGCCATCGTTGAGGGCTGGATGCACACGGGCGACCTCGCCACCATCGACGAGGAAAACTACATCTACATCGTCGATAGAGCCAAAGATATGATCATCTCCGGTGGTGAAAATATCTACTCGGTCGAAGTAGAAAACGCCCTCTACACCCATCCCGCTGTGTTAGAAGTCGCCGTCATCGGCATTCCCCACGAAGCGTGGGGAGAAGCAGTCCACGCCGTAGTTGTCTGTAAACCTGGCGTGAATGCGACCGGCGAGGAGTTAATCGCCCACGCGCACACACAAATCGCCGGGTACAAAGTTCCGCGCAGCATCGAATTTATGACTGAAGCTCTCCCCAAAAGTGGCGCCGGCAAGATCCTCAAACGAGACCTGCGCGAAAAACACTGGGAAGGCAAAAGCAAAAACGTCAATTGAGTATCCCAGAAAAGAGGTTTAATTGTCTACTACCCCATTTGGCCTTGACCCATTTCCCTGGTTTAAGATGATGCGCCAGTCTGCGCCAGTCTACCGTGATCCAAATCGCCAAAATTGGAGCGTGTTCAGCTACAATGATGTGCAGCGCGTACTCTCAGAACACAGCACCTTCTCGTCACAGTTCAATGACACCGGCCAGCTATTGGACGCGAGCATCATAAGTATGGACCCTCCACGTCACAGACAGCTGCGCTCGCTGGTCACACTGGCGTTCACGCCGCGCACCATTGCCCGGCTGACAACGCGCATCACCGAAATCGTCAATGAACTGCTCGACAAGGTCACGCCACAGGGCCAAATGGATGTTATCAACGACCTTTCCTACCCCCTCCCCGTGATCGTCATAGCGGAACTACTCGGCATCCCGCACGAAGACCGCGCACGTTTCAAACTCTGGTCAGATCAATTCGTCGGCGCAGCTCCTTCCTACGGCAAAGATCCGCAGGTGGAAATGGGCGATTACTTCAAATGGGTAATCGCGCAGCGCCGCAAGGAGCCTAAAGACGATCTGATCAGTGCACTGCTGGCCGCGCAGATCGATGGCAAACATCTCACAGAACAGGAGCTTCTGTTTCTCCAGAACCCGCAGGCCCTGGCCCGCTTGCAGGCCGATCCGGCGCTGCTGCCGGGCGCCATCGAGGAAGTGCTGCGCTACCGCTCCCCCGTCAAACTCATGTTTCGCGTCAACACGCGGGACACGCGCATCGGCGACAAAGACATTTCCGCAGGATCGGGCGTCTCAGCCTGGATCGGTTCAGCAGACCGCGACGAAGCCCAGTTCCCCAACGCCGAGACATTCGATATCCACCGCTCACCCAATCGCCATCTGGCCTTTGGTCACGGCATCCACTTCTGCCTCGGCGCACCCCTCGCTCGCCTGGAATCCAAAATCGCCCTGGATATCATGCTTGACCGCCTATCCAACACCCAGCGCAACCGCGACATCCCACTTGAACCCGTCTCGGCCTTCATCCTGTACGGTGTGAAGCATATGCCAATCGTTTTTAAGAGGTAATAACTAACCCATGCCAGCAACACCCGAATTCAAACAACAACTACAAACCGCCTTCAACTCCATCCAGGTCGGCCAGACCTTCATCTTCCGCCGCACCTTCACCGAAGGCGATGTCGCGAACTTCTGCGGCGTCACCGGC
>VBHV01000298.1 GCA_005881995.1 Chloroflexota bacterium
GCAGTTCTCCTGCTGCTCGGACGCGATGAATCGCGTCCCTACATCTGCGCTGTAGCGCTCGTTGTACCCGCGCAGCATCGAGACGTGAGGCGTAAAATCGTCGTAGTGTAGCTTCGCGGTTGCAGCTAGCAGGAGTAGCCAGTATCCGACCTGGCTGCCCTCCAGTATGGTGTCGGGTTGCTGTCCGCTATGCACATGCTCGCCGCGCTGCACATCGGCCAACTCCTGTAATTCATCCGCCAGCCGCGATACGAGGTAAAGCCAGGGAGCCGTCGTAGGGGCCTGATTTATCGTGCCCTGCCCCACTCGATCCAGGCTCTCATGCAGCAGGCGCGAGGTGTTGGATTCTTCGCTCAAATCGTGATCTCGCAGATAGAGGTAGGCGTCGTATAACTGGCGCATGGCGGTTTCTAAGGGCGCAATGAATTGCGCCCCTACAGCGGGTGCATTGGCATAGACGACCTCTGGCTCGAAGAGGCGTTCGGCGACGGTTTCATAGGTGCCATCGGGCTGCAGGCGGCGATAGTAGCAACTGCGGTAGCCCATATGGCACGCTCCCGCGCCATGCTGGATCACGCGCAAGAGCAAACTGTTTTCTTCACAGTTCACAAAGATGGCGCGCACTTCCTGCACGTGACCGGACTCCTCACCCTTACGCCAGATGGCATTGCGCGACCGGCTGAAAAAGTGCGTATAGCCTGTCTCCCGTGTTCGTTGGAACGCCTCCTGATTCATGAAGGCCAGCATTAGCACGTCACCTGTGATATCATCCTGGATGACAGCGGGAATCAGCCCCTGGCGGTCAAATTTCAGCATGGTCGCACCGGTACTCCTCTCGTCTGTAAATAGGCTTTCACCTCGCGGACGCGAAATCGACCGAAGTGGAAGGTCGATGCCGCTAATACGGCATCTGCTTGACCTGCGGTCAGGCCCTCGTAGAAATGCTCCAGAGTACCAACTCCCCCAGAGGCGATGACAGGTACGGAGACAGCAGTGGAAACCAGTGCATTCAGCGCCAGGTCGTACCCCTGTTGCGTACCGTCCCTATCCATACTTGTCAGGAGAATTTCGCCCGCACCTTGAGCGACACCGTACTGCGCCCATTCTACTACATCTCTGCCTGTAGGCGTGCGCCCACCGTGAATGAACACTTCATATCCACTGGGCATGGATAGATTTGCCCTGGCGTCGATGGCAAGCACGATACATTGCGCACCAAACTGCTCCGCACCGGCGCGCAGTAGGTCAGGGTTTTGTACTGCGGCTGTATTCAGCGAGGTCTTATCCGCACCCGCTCCTAACGTGGCGCGAATGTCCTCGACGCTGCGTAAGCCGCCGCCAACCGTCACCGGAATGAATACCTGCTCGGCAGTACGCCGGACCACGTCGAGCATAGTGGCACGTTTTTCATAGGAAGCCGTAATATCAAGGAAGACTAATTCGTCTGCGCCTTCCTCATTATAAAATGCGGCGAGTTCTACGGGATCACCGGCGTCACGCAAGTTGACAA
The DNA here is from genome assembly GCA_005881995.1 of Chloroflexota bacterium. The sequence goes on from VBHV01000298.1 coordinate 1,511, forward strand.
AATTGACGCCTTTCACAACGCGTCCTGCTGTTACATCGAGACAAGGGATGATGCGCCTGGTCAACATAACTCTACCTCTCAATCTCCTGTATCGCTTCGGCAAGGTCTATGGCACCAGTGTAGAGAGCCTTCCCAACGATCGCTCCCTCGATACCGAGCGCCGCGAGGGAACGCAGATCGTTTATCGAGCGAATGCCGCCGGAGGCGATTAACGAACATGAGGGCGCGATAAATCGCGCCCCTACATCGATTGAAGATGAGGGCGTGATTACATTGGTTCCTGTATCGATTGAAGATGAGGGCGCGATAAATCGCGCCCCTACATCGAGGGTCCTCTGCATTTCTTTCAGGGCGTTGAGGTTCGGTCCAGTGAGCGTGCCATCACGAGCGATGTCGGTATAGATGAAGCGCCGTACTCCGCTGGTGACCAGCTCGGCTGCGAGAGTTGTCGCCTGCACGTGCGAGGTGGTACGCCAACCGGCGATAGCCACCAGGCCATTGCGTGCATCCAGTCCCACGGCGATACGCTCTCCCCACTGTGTCAGCGCTTGCTCGATCAATGCGCGATTCGTCAGCGCAATAGTACCAAGTATGATTCGATCTATGCCTAGGTCGAGCATTTGTTTGATGTGCGTAAGAGAACGCATGCCCCCGCCGAGTTCTATTTGCAGCGATGTGGCGCTGCGTATGTGCCCGATTAGCTCGAAATTGACGGGTTGGCCCAGCGCCGCCCCATCCAGGTCAACGATATGTAACCAGCTTGCTCCTGCGAATTGCCAGCGTTGCGCGACCTCCACAGGGTCGGCATCATAGCTGGTGATCGCCGCATAGTCGCCCTGATACAGCCGCACGCAGCGACCGTCTTTAATATCAATGGCCGGGAGAATTATCATGTCGTCACCCACCTTACAAAGTTGCTAAGTAGTTGCAGGCCGACCGTGCCGCTTTTTTCAGGATGGAACTGCGTTCCCCAGACGCGCTCGGTGACAATAACGCTGCAATAGGGCGAGCCATAATTGGTGATTGCTGCTACGCCCTGCTCGTCCTGCGGCTCTACATAGTAGGAATGGGCGAAATAGAAATAGTCGTCGGGCGAAATGTTGTCAAAGATGGGCAACCCTGCATGCAGTGGCCTTACCTGGTTCCAACCCATGTGAGGAATCTTCGGCCCGTACGCGATACGTCGCACATTCCCGCGAAAGAGGCCCAGGCCATTGACCTGCCCCTCGGCGTGATGGTCTGCGAGCAGCTGCATGCCCAGACAGATGCCCAGGAACGGTTTGTCCTGCTCTGTCGCCTGTCGAATGGCACCGTCTAATCCACGCTCTGTCATGCGCGCCATCGCCGTTCCACCCGATCCAACGCCGGGCAGCACTACTGCCTGTGCCGCGGCCACCACAGTAGGATCACCGGTCACCCGCACCTTCGCTCCAACGTGTTCCAGCGCCTTCTCAATACTTCGAATGTTCCCTGCACCGTAGTCAATAATGGCGATCATAGGTCAGCCCTCCAGGAGTGTACGCCGGTGTTACCCAGCTGCACCGCTTGTGATAGCCCCAGCCAGCTAATAGACGCGGGTATACGCGACCTGTCAAGGAGATTGATAGTTAATAGCGGACAACACATCAGCGCTAAGCGCATAATCTCTTTCCAATCGATCCAACCAGCGGCCAGCGCGTTTTGCGAGCGCAACTTCTCAATGAGAGGTACGAGGAGATATTGTATCTTTGCCTGCAATATGGCTTGCCGTACAGGAGTGAGGGTATAGTTATGCTCAAGAATGATAGTTGTCTCATGTACTGAGATAGCTATGTGCAGATGCCGGGCGATGTCGTGTGGAAAATACATCCAGGTGGCGAAAATATTGTGAAAGAGCGGCTTGATCACATCGAGCAGCGGCGTATGCCGACCTGCGAACGCTGGATCGAAGTAAAGATAGCTCCTTTGATTTTCCAGAAAGACATTGCCAAAGTGCGCGTCACCATGACCAATGATGGTCAAAGCAGTGCGCGCCGGGTGGAGTACGACTTTAGCGCGTTCGACCAGTTCACCCAATGTGTGTTGTTGCTCGGCTCCATTGATGACCCAGCGATACGTCAACAATTCATTGAAAGGTATATCTGCACGATGCTCACCTGGAAACGGAACATGTTTCCCCGTATAAAAGCTCTTGAAGCGTTCGCCCGCCAGGCGATGCCAAAAGAGTTGATGAACGGGTGCATGGGCATGCTCCTCGGCTGTACTCAGAGCAAGTGTTGCTTGATAGATATCGAGCAAGCGTTTGCATTCCTCTCGCTCGGCAAATGCCAGTGCTTCAGCCGATGTAGGGACGCGATTTATCGCGTCCTCATCCTCATTCTCCGTCTCGAGCGGCCGGGATTGTGGGGGGTGAGCACATGAAATGGTGTGATTTATCGCGTCCTCATTATCCGTCTCGAGTGCACGTACGAGGTCGAAAATGACGGGCCAGCGCACCACCGGATAGATGACCATCTGCCGCCCCTCCTCGTGCAGCGTGCGCAGCGGCTTGACGACGTTGTAACCGGCCTGGTATAGCAGTTCAGCGTGGTAGTATTCCTCCAGGACGCCCTGTTCCTCCACATGTGTTTTGAAGAAATATTCCTCTCCATCACTGCGATAAAAGCCATTGAACGAATTCAGCGATACTGCCTTGGGCGTCAAGGTAACGCTCTCGGTGCTTAAATGCATGTGGCGCGCGAACCAGCGTTGGAGCAATCGCTCTGCCTTCTCCCGGTCGGTGAATTGCAGCCGCTGGATGGTACTGAGACTATCGATAGAATTCCTCTTGCTCACGATGTCCTCTTTAATCGTTCGTGCAGAGCGCGCACACTAACAGACTCTTCAGCGAAACGGTAGGTCAACGGCGTAATGTTGATGGATGTTGCGCCAACACTGCGCAGTACCGCGACGACCTCCAACAACTCAGAAGCAGGGCCTTTGGCGTTGATCACGCCGGAGATACTGTACCTGTAGGGGCCGTGCGAAGACGCGGCATACCGCGTCCCTACATCTGCTTGCCCGCTTGCCGTAGTCGCAAGGGATACCCCCATCCTCTCGCGCTCGTTAGAACTCGAAACCTGGAACTCCAGGCCCGAAATGAGCGATTGCAAACGCTGCTGGCAGCCCAGATAGATGCGCTGCATCTCCTCGGTACTCTCAACTTGC
>VBHV01000299.1 GCA_005881995.1 Chloroflexota bacterium
TTACTCGAATGTAAATCTCCGCCTGCCGTGCCTATTTTTACCCCCTCAAATTCAAATGGAGCTACTTTTTATACACGTCCGGATTCCGCTTTACCATCAACCGCTCGGCATTCTCCGCCCTGACAAAGCCCGTCTTTTCGTACAACCCATGCGCATCCCTTGTGAACAAAACCCACTGATGCAGCCCTTGCAATTCAGGGTGTGCGGCGACCGCTTCCATCATCCACTTGCTCAAACCACGACCACGATACTCTTCCAGGATGAACACGTCGCCGATATAGGCAAACGTGGCATCTATTTTCCTCCTTCTAGAAGATTAGCTGTATTAATCATTGTAGAAAATAGGCCCAAAGACAAGAGCCAAGCCTGGACAGTCAACACAGCCATTAGCGAAAAAGAATATCTCAAGATAGTTGCAAAAGTTGTGTCACTTTGTCACCATATCGCCTTGTATCCTTATTGACAAAGTGACGGATTCATGTTTTACTAGGATCATAACAATAGAAAGGGTTGTGACTTATGGCGTTACGGAAAGAAGACCTCTATGAGGACTACGACAAGGGGAACCAGGCAATGAAACGCTCACGCATTACGATTGATGTTAGTCCTGAATTGCGAAAGCGCATCAAGAAGGCCGCAACTGAAAATGAAGTTTCGATAAGTGAGTATCTTGGACGTATTCTTGAAGAAGTCGTTCCCCAGGATGCAAGTGAAATTGAGGAACAAGGGCACCCTGTAACACGCGAAGCGATAGAACGTTTGCGTCAAGTACGTGAACGCATACTACAAGATCGCCAGGGAAAGCCTTTTGAAGATTCAAATGAACTCATCTGGCAAATGCGAGAGGAGCGATCACGGGAGTTAGGACAATTATGAGCAACGTAGTTGTTGTCGATACGAGCATAGCCATTAAATGGGTTCTCCACGAATCAGATACGCCAACGGCAGAGGCATTGCTTGAGGAGTGGAATAGTAAACAGATCAAGATATTCGCACCTTCATTGCTTATTTATGAAGTCACTAATGCGCTTTATCAGAAGGCCCGTAGAGGAGAAATCAATCTTGAAAGAGTCAAAGAAGCTCTAAGCGCAATGACATTTATGGGAATAACATTTGAACTTTCAGCAAACTTTGCTCTCAGTACACAAGCTGCAGAATTAGCCAGTCGTTTTAGCCTACCTGCAACATATGATGCACATTACCTGGCACTAGCAGAAAATAGAGGTTGCGAACTATGGACCGCTGATACAAGAATGTGGAACAGCTTACAGGGAAAATTAGCCTGGGTTCGCTGGCTTAGCGACTTCTCAACCTCTTCATAGAAAGGTATTGCACCGATGGAAGGCATTGTTTCTCTGCTGGATGAACAGCATTACCGCGTAGTTGAAGATCTCTGGACTGAACTGGAACAAGAGTTTTCGGTCAACGGCGTCTATATTACACCCTACCCTCATTTTTCTTACCACGTCGCGCAGCACTATGACCTGGACACGGTGTCCGCGGTTCTCGAACGCATCACATCAAATATCACCACATTCCAGGTAAGAACTACCGGCCTGGGTATCTTTACCGGAGATTCTCCCGTCCTGTACATTCCGGTTGTGAGAAGTCTTGAGCTAACACAGTTGCATGAGGAACTCTGGAATGAACTCTCCGCTGCAAGTTCTGGTGTACAGGAATACTATCAGCCTTATCAGTGGATGCCTCATATCACCATCGGCTTTGGTGATATCAACGGAGACAATCTCCCCCAAATTGTTCGCTGGTTGAGTGAACGTGACTTCACCTGGGAATTTACCGTCAACAATCTAGCGTTGATTCAAGAGACTGGCGTCAAACAAGAACTGAAAGCTCGTTTTGACATTCAAAATCAACCCGTTCCTGGGGAGTCCAGTATGGAAAGATTGCACTGGCGTCCTCTGAGCCGTGCGGCATTGGAAAGAATCCTTCGAGTACGTGAGCAGATTATCAAAAATACCGGGGGAAGGGTTTTTGAAGATTCCACAGAGGTAATCCGCCAGATGCGCGAGGAACGTACGCGAGAACTGATGGGAGAGTCAGAAGACGAATTGTAGCCAGCCATACCTCAAAATGCTCGCATGGTATAATAACACTGAGTTTTCACTACAAGGAGCTATACCATGAGTACTATGCGATTACAAGGAAAAACTATCGGCTATTTTGTGGCCGCGGAAGTTGAAGATTTAGAGTTTTGGGTTCCCCTGATGCGTCTCCAGGAAGAGGGTGCCAGGGTGATTGCGATTGGCCTCTCCACTCAGACCGTGCATGGCAAACACGGGCTGGAGATGACGCCAGATGTCAGTATCGATGAAGCTCCCGGCGCCGATGAATTGGATGGAGTGGTGATTCCTGGTGGGTGGGCGCCAGATAAACTGCGGCGCAGCCAGAAACTCCTGCAACTGGTACGTGACATGGATGCGCAGGGGAAAATTATTGCTACCATCTGTCACGGCGGGTGGGTTCCTATCTCCGCTGGCATTATGAAGGGGCGTAAGGCAGTTGGTTCAACCGGCATCAAAGATGATATTACCAACGCGGGCGGTATCTGGACGAATGAGCCGGCTTTCCGCGAAGGCCATATGGTATGGGGGCGCGTGGTAGCGGACATACCGGATTTCTGCCGGGAATTGGTGAATGCGCTTGCAGAGTAAATAGAGAAGGTTTGGAGGGTTTCATGAGCGGCAAATATCTTGATACGCTTGCACATCGTGTGCTCATTTTTGATGGCGCGATGGGGACTAACATACAACGTTACCAGCTGACTGCGCAGGATTATGGCGGGCAGGCTACCGAGGGATGCAACGAATACCTGGTGCTCACGAAGCCTTCTGTGATTGAAGAGATACATACGGGGTTCATGGAGGTTGGGTGCGATGTGCTGGAGACCGATTCGTTTACGGCCAGCCGGCTCAAGTTGGATGAGTATGGGTTGGGAGAGCTGACTCACAAAGTCAACCTGGCCGCGGCACGCCTGGCGCGACAGGTGGCAGATCGCTACAGTACGCCCGAACAGCCGCGTTATGTGGCCGGCTCGATTGGACCGACGGGTATGCTGCCCTCTTCTGACGATCCACTGCTGAGCAATATCACCTATACGCAGCTGGTTGAGGTGTTCCGCGAACAGGCGGCAGCGCTGCTCGAGGGCGGCGTTGATGCCCTCCTGATTGAGACCAGCCAGGATATCCTGGAGGTGCGGGCGACGATTACGGGCATCCGGCAAGCTATGCAGCAGGCGGGACGTAAGGTGCCGCTTCAAGCGCAGGTCTCGCTCGATACGAGTGGCCGCATGCTGCTCGGCACAGATATCGCGGCGGTCATGACAACGCTGGTCGGGTTGAAGGTGGATATTATCGGGCTGAACTGTTCTACCGGGCCGGATTATATGCGCGAACCGGTGCGCTTCTTGGGTGAAAACTGTCCACTGCCCATCTCGACGATTCCTAACGCGGGCATTCCCTTAAACGTCAACGGTTTGGCGGTCTATCCGACAGAACCGGAAACGATGGCGGAGGCATTGCGTGAATTCATTACTGAGTTTGGCGTCAATATTGTTGGCGGATGCTGTGGCAACAGTCATGAACACCTGCGGGCGATTGTCAAGGCATGCCGCAATGCTCCACGTAAGCCGCGCCCCATCGCCGATCCCTTTTTGCATAAGCAAAGTTCCAGCATTATTTCGTTGCCGTTTGTCTCTAGTGGCATACGCGCGATGGCGTTGCAGCAAGACCCGCCGCCGTTGCTGGTAGGGGAACGAGTGAACTCCCAGGGCAGTCGTAAGGCGAAACAGGCGCTGCTTGATGATGATTACGATACGCTGCTGGCGATTGGACGCGAACAGGTCGAGGGCGGCGCGCATGTGCTGGACGTATGTGTCGCGCTGACCGAACGGGTAGATGAAGCCCAACAGATGGCAAAGACGGTCAAGAAGT
>VBHV01000741.1:0-1342 GCA_005881995.1 Chloroflexota bacterium
GACCGATTTGATGTTTGCCAACGGGGCCTGTCCCAGTTCCACTATGGCGCGTGCCGCGTCCTTAAGGTAAAGTACCGGGCAGCGGGTGTCAGGAGGAACCCAGATCGTGAAAGGCTTCCCTCTGGCACACTCCTCGATCACCCAGGAGGTATACTGCACCACCCCTGGCGTTTTGACGCCAGGTCCTACGATAGACGGATAGCGCACGCAACGGAAATCCAGGCCGTACTTGCGTTTGTAAAAAAGGCCCATATGTTCGCTGAATACTTTGGTCGCACCATAAAACAACAATGGTCGTTGAAGGGTCGTATCGTCGATGACCTCTCCTTCGAAATCTAATCCATAGGTGGAGATGGAGCTGGAAAACAACACCTGCGGGACGCCAAAGAGCCGTGCCGCTTCTAGCACGTGAAAAGTTCCCATGGCGTTTGCATGAATCGCAGCCGCGGGGTCAGCATCCGAAGGGACGGAGAGCATTGCTCCCAGGTGATAGATCACGCTCGGTTGAACCTTTTTCACCACGTCCAGGATGTGGCTGAAGTTCGCGAGATCCCCTCGCACCAGTTCTACCTGGTCTGCCACGTCATCCAGTCGCTGTGTGTTGCCGCTCACGTGGAACACAACCGGTCGCTGCTCTCCCCTGGTGAGCAACATGCGCACCACCTCTGCTCCGATAAAGCCTGTACCGCCGGTAATTAATGTGGTCATAGATGCCCTCCTGGTGAAGGTTGCCAATTGTCCCAAAAATTGCAGTGTTAAGCCAGGAATTGAGGATTCCCAGTAACTCACTTTATGATGCTTCACTCCGACTTCTGAAGTGCTACCACGCCATCTGGACGTGTGTGAGAGGTGCAATCATCCCTGCCAGATGAGTATATCACACCACAGGTTGTTGGCGCTTATCATAAGCACCTATGTTGATTATCCGCGTACATCAAGACCTCTTCGGTCGGGAATAAGCCTGGAAGTCTATCGGTTTATATAGTAATATACCAATTTGTGAGAGGTAATTATCTCATAAATACTTTAATGAGGATGAGCTATGGCAACAAAGTCAAAAACAAACATAACTACAACAGGCATATGCAATTATTGTAATGGTGAGTTCGACAAGGCTAAAATGACCCAGCATCTCAAGCATTGCAAAGAGAGAGCCGCTGCTATCGCTGCCAGCATAGAGGGTGGAACAAAGCAAAAACAGAAGCTGTTTCATATTCTTGCAGAGGGGCGATACAATCCGCAGTACTGGATGCATCTCGAAATACCTGCCTCAGAACCACTCTATACATTAGATGGCTTCTTCAGGGATGTGTGGGTTGAATGCTGCAGTCACTTGAGCGGG
>VBHV01000741.1:1367-1564 GCA_005881995.1 Chloroflexota bacterium
GCAGAAGCCCAGGAGAAGGAAGACGAAGTGGATGAGGATGAGGAAGAAGAGGAGGACGAGGATTTAAGCCCGGAAGAGCTTGCCAGGGAGGTAACAAAATTCCTTGGTGAGGATATACCAGAGATGCGTACATTACTTCCACGCGAGTTCCGTGCTGAACTTAAAAAGCCTCGTTCAAGAGATGACCTTGTCGCTTT
>VBHV01000300.1 GCA_005881995.1 Chloroflexota bacterium
AATGACGGTGGAAACTACGGTTATCACCTGGGAGTTAACTCATGGCTTCGTCTAACAATATTATTATTGGGCAATCCGGCGGGGCAACTACCGTCATCAATGCCAGCCTGGTCGGGGCAATCGAGTCTGCACTGGCTGATGGGCGTATTGGTGGTATTTATGGGATGCTGTACGGCGTGCAGGGGTTACTGAAAGAAGACTTGATTGATTTGCGCAGGCAGCCTGTCGATGTGTGGGCACGCCTGCTCAATACGCCTTCGGCGTCGCTTGGGACGTGCAGGTATAAGCTTGCAGAGGAAGACCCCGAACGTGTTATTGGCATTCTGCGCCGGTATGATATTCATTATTTGCTGTATATGGGGGGGAATGATTCCGCCGATACGACTCACCGGCTGGCGCAGGCGGCGCAGCAGATGGGTTATGATTTACGCGCTATCAGCGTTCCTAAGACCATCGATAACGATCTGCCGATTACCGATCACTGCCCAGGTTACGGCAGCGCGGCGCGGTTCATTGCCTTAGATACCATCGATTCTACTATGAACACCAAATCGATTCCCTGGCATTATCCTGTCAAAGTCATCGAGACGATGGGAAGGGATGCGGGCTGGTTAACGGCCTCTTCTGCGTTGGGCAAACGCAGCGAGGATGACGCACCGCATATTCTCCTGGTGCCTGAACACCCGTTTAATGCTCAGAGGTTCTTACAGCAGGTTGAAGAGGTCTATCGCCGCGTGGGCTATGTGATTGTCGTGACGGCTGAATCTATCCGTGATGAAAAGGGACAGGCGCTTGGCGAAGTGGGACAGGTTGGACAAGATGCTTTCCAGCATCCGCTCTTGAGCGGGGCCGCGCAGCAACTGGTAGAATTAGTAAAGAGGGAATTACAGCTGCGCGCGCGCTTTGAGAAACCGGGCGATCTGCAGCGCATGGCCTCAAATGCAATTTCAAAAACCGATCGTGACGAAGCCTACCTGGTGGGAAAGATGGGGATACAGGCGTTGTTGCAAGGGGAACATGATAAGATGGTGACACTGTTACGCAACAGTGAACCGGCGTACCACTGCACAACCGGGCTGGCGGATCTGTCGGCGGTTGCCAATGTACAGCGTCTGTTGCCCGATGAGTACCTGGACGCAAGCAAGACGATGGTCACACGGGCGTTTTACGACTATGCATTACCATTGATTGGTGCACCATTACCTGAATATCCAGTGCTGGAAAAGATAAGGATATCGCGATGAGCAGAATCAAACGGGCCATTCTGGTTGTACTGGATGGCGTGGGAGCGGGCGCGAACCCCGATGCCCATGCTTATGGAGATGATGGTGCCAGTTCGCTCGAACATTGCGCACAGGCCATTGGCGGGCTGGAACTGCCGAACCTGGGCAGCATCGGCCTGGGCAATATCACTCCCATCCTGGGTACGCCACCAATTGAACGGGCGAAGGGAGGGTATGGACGCATGGCCGAGGCAGGCGCAGGGAAAGACAGCGTCACCGGCCACTGGGAAATCACCGGGGTGGTGCTACAAAAACCTTTACCGACCTACCCGCACGGCTTTCCACCAGAGGTGGTCGAGCAGTTTGAACACGCTATTGGACGCAGGGTTCTCGGTAACAAAGCAGCTTCCGGCACGGAAATTATCAAGGAACTGGGTGAGGAGCATGTGCGCACGGGGCGTCCTATCCTGTATACTTCGGCTGACAGCGTATTTCAGGTGGCCGCGCACCAGGATGTCATTCCGCTCGAAGAGCTCTATCATATGTGCAGGCTAGCCAGGAACATGCTGACCGGAGAAAACGCCGTAGGTCGGGTGATCGCGCGTCCATTTATTGGCACACCGGGCAATTTTAAACGCACCGAACATCGACGCGATTTTTCGCTCGCCCCGCTAGGTACAACATTGCTCGATATCTTAAAGGAGAGCGGCAAAGAGGTTATTGGGATAGGTAAGATCGAAGATCTATTCGCGGGGCGTGGATTGACGGAGCGCGACCATACCGAGACGAACCGCGATGGTATGGAGGCCACGCTGCGCTGGCTGGGGCGCGATTTTACAGGGCTGCTGTTTGTCAACCTGGTAGAATTTGATATGTTGTGGGGACATCGCCGCGATAGCCAGGGGTATGCACAGGCGCTGCGTGAGGTCGATAGCTGGTTCGCGCAGGTACAGCAGGTGATGCGACCAGATGATGCCATCTTTTTCAGCGCCGATCACGGGGTGGACCCGACCTATCGCGGCAGCGATCACACGCGGGAAGAGGTGCCATTACTGGCTTATGGCGAACCGGTACGGGCCGGGGTCAACTTGGGAGTACGCGCAACATTTGCCGATCTTGGACAAACGTTGGCCCAGGCATTCGGCGTGGAGCCGCTCGCGGCTGGCACGAGTTTTGCAGGCGAGTTGGGATTGTTATGACTGAGACACAACGGCAGAATACACAAGGGATATTACATGGTGAGCGAGTGTATTTGCGCCCGCCGACGATGCAAGATGCGCGCTATGTTTTTCACTGGGAACGGGATGACGAGGTGTGGCGCTATGACCCCCGCCGCCCTTATTCGAAGACTATGACCGAATTCCTGCCCACCTTTGAACGGAACTACGTACAGGGCAATGGGCGGCAGTTCTGGTACATTATCGAGGATGAACACCACGTCCCGATTGGCACCATCACCTATTTCAACATCGATAATCGCACGGGCCAGGCCGAAGTCGGGCTGGGACTGGGCGATAAAACGCGCTGGGGCAAGGGCTATGGCCCGGAGGCGATTCGCACGCTCGTGCAATATCTCTTCGCGGTGCAAGGACTTGTGCGCATCTACGCGGAAACGGCGCTTGCCAATAAGCCCGCGCGCCGCGCCTTCGTAAAAGCCAACTTTGTGGAGGTTGGCCCGATTTTTGATCCACGCAGCTCAGGTGAACCCTGGGTACTCTTAGAAATTTTAAGGAGAAATTAGCTTTTGGATACCTCACATGTCACAATTGATCCCGCCATCTTCAAAGCATACGATGTGCGCGGAATCTATGGGCAGGACCTGACCGATGAGATCGCCTATCGTATCGGACGAGCGGCGGCCCTCTACTTGCAAGTACCAGAAATTGCTGTTGGGCGCGATATGCGTCTCTCCTCGCCGCAACTGGCCGCTGCTATAATCCAGGGCATCACCGATCAGGGCGTCAATGCCATTGAACTGGGCATGACCACGACCGATGAATTGTATTTCGCAGTGGGCAAGTTCAATTACGCGGCGGGGGTCATGATCACCGCCTCGCACAATCCGGGGAAGTACAACGGCATGAAGTTCTGCCGTGCCCAGGCCTTTCCTATCAGCCTGGAATCGGGACTGGCGGATATTCGTGATCTTGCTATACGCGGCGAATTTCCCGAGCCTGCAAGCAAAGGGCAGGTGATCCAGCGCGACGTGACGGAGGAATATATCTCGCACGCGCTGTCGTTCATCGATGTAAACAAGATCAAGCCGCTCAAGGTGGTGATTGACGCGGGCAATGGCATGGCCGGGTTGGTGATGCCGCGGGTCTTCAAGCACCTGCCTTGCACACTCATTCCGCTGTATTTCGAGCTGGATGGGAATTTCCCCAACCATCCCGCCAGCCCCATCGAGCCTGAGAACATGGAAGATTTACAGAAGAAAGTGCGCGAAACCGGCGCTGACCTCGGCGCGGCCTTCGATGGTGACGCTGATCGCATGTTCCCGGTAGATGAGCATGGCAACGTGGTGGATGGCTCGATGGTGACGGCTATTGTGTCGCAGAGCCTGCTGCGTAAACAACCTGGCTCAACTATTTTATATAACTTGATTGTTTCGAAGAGCGTGCCTGAACTGGTCCAGAAAATGGGCGGAAATGCAGTACGCACGCGCGTGGGACACTCCTACATCAAGGCCGAGATGCGACGACTGAACGCTATCTTTGGCGGTGAACATTCCGGCCATTTCTACTTCCGCGATAACTGGTTCGCCGACTCCGGCCTGATCGCCTTCTTGATCACGCTGGAACTGGTTTCCATCGAGGGCAAGCCGCTCTCCGAATTGCTCAAGCCGCTTGACAAAGGCGCTCGAAGTGGGGAGATCAACAGTACGGTCAATGATGTGCAAGGCAAATTGCAGGCGCTGGAGGAGCATTTCGGCAAGCAGGCGCAGTCGGTCGATCATCTGGATGGGATTACGCTTGATTTTGGGGACTGGTGGTTCAATGTGCGCCCATCGAATACGGAACCGCTGCTGCGCCTGAATGTCGAAGCCAATAGCCGCGAGTTGATGGAACAGAAGCGCGATGAGGTGCTGGCGTTTATTCGGAGCTAAGAGCTAAAACGCGAGGATAAAAATATCGTGGATTCATACATTGACCGGGTAATTATGCTGCCCCTGCACCAGTTGCAGCAGAAAACCAATCGTCAGTGACTTCATCCCGGCCTGGGCCATGTACACGACTCGCCCGCCAATACCGTGCGAGCCTGCCTTGAAGCCATAGGGCAGCGTATTATCGATGGGTGGGAGGTTATTCCCATTGATTACGAGGCGTATGTAGTCAAAGCCCAGGCCGGGTGAGACATCCACGCCGTTAGGGTTATCGACGGAGAAGTTCAGGACGTAGAACTGTCGACCTGCTTTCACCTGGGTTCCTTTGTATGAGTAGCGGATATCGATGCTGTTTAAATGGTACGTCAGCGCGTATCCACGAAAGCTATAGGAGATCGTCAGGGATTGTTGAGAGATGCGATCGGCGTAGAGCGAGGCATTGAAGGAGCCGCTAAACGGTAGAAGCACCAGCGTTTCGTTCAAGGCGGTTGAACCCAGTTGGAGTTTAAGGGTAGATAGCTGCAGGTCCATGACTATAGGAAAGTCGATGGGAGCCTGTTTGGGGATGAGTAGCCGCGCTACTTCATAATAGACAACCGATATCGCGTCAGCGGTTTTATTGCTGACCTGCATGTTCAGGCGGGCGAGGGCTGGCCCGGCCTGAATTTCGTCATCGCTAAACGATGCGGCATACTGCGCATTTACGACGGTAATAGTGAGGTCGGCGTAGATGAGGGTACGGTGTATGTTGAGCGTAGTAATGTGCTGCTGTTGAACACTCGGGCTGGTCAGGAATGATAAGTGGCTCAGCCAGTTCCCGGTGACATAACTGATGCTGCCCAGCAGTAGCAAGCCTAGAATGAGCAAGGCTGCCAGCCAGGGCCAGAAGGGTTTTGGGGGTGTGCTTTCGGGTTTGTTGGCGATTTTCTGGCCAGGTGTTTTTTGTTTGGTTTCTACTGCTGTTGAAATATTCGCTGGTTTTTTTGTCATAGGGTAAGTTTCCTCTTACCTATAATGTATAGGTGTTCACCTAATTTTTCTCCCCGACCCACCCATCCTAATAGAAGGAGAACCAGGGGACACCCCTGAACCCCGGCAAAGGGCTGCGCCCTCTGCACTCCCAATAAAGAAGAGCCAGGGACACCCCTGAACCCTGGCAAAGGGCTGCGCCCTCTGCACTCCTGCTTGATGATTGGCATTCTTGACACGCGAATATACGCGTGTTAGCATGACGTTGGGTCAACAGATGGTTTTTACCGCCTGGAGAGGCGGTTTTTATTTCTTCTATACGTAAAACGAAGTATAAGGAGCAAACGTTCTGTGAAAATCCACGAATATCAGGCCAAAGATATTCTGGCGCGCTATGGCATTCCGATTCAGCCGGGGAGAGTAGCGTATACGCCGGATGAGGCCGAGGCAATTGCCCGCGAACTGGGAGGACCGGTCGTTATCAAAGCGCAGGTGTATGTTGGTGGGCGCGGCAAGGCAGGCGGCATCCAGTTTGGCGATACGCCTGAGCAGGCTCGCGCAGCCGCAGCTAAAGTGCTGGGCATGGATATCAAGGGGTTGACGGTCGAAAAAGTGCTGGTTGTATCCAAGCTAGAGATTAAAGAGGAATATTATCTTGGTATCATTCTTGATCGCAAATCTCAGGCGCCGGTGGTGATGGTTTCAAAGGCAGGCGGTATCGACATTGAAGAAGTGGCGGCAACTACCCCCGAAAAGATCATCCAACAGCCAATCGATATGCGCTGGGGTCTGCGTCCCTTTGAGGCACGCGATATCCTGGCACGTGCCGGGCTACCGCACAACGTCATCGCCAAAGGTGGAGCTATTCTGACCGCGCTCGCTAAAGCCTTCATTGAGAGCGATGCGAGCCTGGCGGAGATCAACCCGCTCGCGCTGACGGCAGATGGGCAGGTGCAGGCCGCCGACGCCAAGATTTTGATCGATGATAATGGGCTGTTCCGGCAGAAGGAATACGCGACATGGGCGGAATCGGAGGAGTCCAACCCGTTGGAGTTTGAGGCGAAGCAGGCGGGGCTGACGTATGTCAAGCTGGATGGAGACGTTGGGATAATCGGCAACGGCGCGGGGCTGGTGATGACTACGCTCGATATGGTGGCGCGCGTGGGAGGCAAACCTGCCAACTTCCTCGATATTGGCGGAGGCGCGAAGGCCGAAACCATGTACAAGGCTCTCACTTTTGTGGCGCGCGATCCGCAGGTCAAAGGCATCCTGGTGAATATCTTCGGCGGTATCACACGCGGCGAAGAGGTGGCAAAGGGCGTGATTATGGCCCAGGCCGAGTTGCCCAAGGGCATGCCCATCGTAGTGCGCCTCTCTGGAACAGGCTCAGAAGAGGGGAAGGCCATGCTGAAAGACGCCGGGCTGGACTGGGGTCGAGATATGCGCGAGGCGGCTCAGAAGATTGTTGCTGCGATAGATGCCAGAGAATAGAGGAATAAGTTATGAGTATTTTGCTGGATAACAACACACGTGTGATCGTGCAGGGTATTACCGGGCGCGAGGGACAGTATCACACGCGCAATATGAAGGCGGCTGGCACGAACCTGGTAGGCGGCGTTACTCCTGGCAAAGGAGGAGAAACTATCGAGGGGCTGCCGGTGTTCGATACCGTCTCCGAGGCCAGAGCCGCCACGGGGGCGACAGCCTCATGCATTTTTGTTCCAGGTCCTTTTGCAGCCGATGCCATTATGGAAGCAGCAAGCGCCGGTATCGAGTTGATCGTCTGCATTAGCGAGTGGATTCCTATTATCGATATGACGCGCGCCATGCTGGTGGTGCGCGAACACGGAGCGCGCCTGATCGGTCCCAACTGCCCCGGCATGTGTACCCCCGGTCATGGCAAGATCGGTATCATCCCCTATTCGATCTTCACGCCCGGCCCGGTTGGCTTCATCTCACGCTCCGGGACGCTTACCTACGAAGTGGTGGCGCTGCTGACCGAGGCGGGTATTGGGCAATCCACCTGCATCGGCATCGGTGGCGACCCGATTATCGGCTCGACCTTCGCGGATTATCTGAAGCTGTTCGAGGCTGATGCGCAGACAAAGGTCGTCGTGATGTGCGGAGAAATTGGGGGAAGCGACGAAGAGGATGCCGCAGAGTTTATCAAGACGATGAGCAAGCCGGTGGTGGCATTTGTCTCAGGGCGTACAGCTCCTCCGGGAAAACGTATGGGGCACGCGGGGGCCATCATCTCCGGCAACACGGGTACGGCGCAGGGGAAGGTAGCGGCGCTGCAGGCAGCGAAGGTGCCGGTGGCCGATACCATTTTCGACATTCCAGGTCTGGTAAAAGAGGCATTGGCGCGCGTATCATAAGTATATACGAGGAATTTTGTCTTGGAGGGGCGCAAAGGGTTGCGCCCCTCTATATTGGATGGTCTAGCCTGAAGGCATTATTATGACAACTGCCCTGATCTATGATCCTATCTTTTTGGAACACATTACGCCTGCCAACCATCCCGAGCAGCCGCAGCGTTTGCAGGTGGCGATGGATGTGCTGCAAGCCTTGAACTGGCTGGAGCGTGACGGGTTGGTGCAACTTGCGCCGAGAGCAGCTAGCGAGGATGAGC
>VBHV01000301.1 GCA_005881995.1 Chloroflexota bacterium
CCTTGGATTTCCAGTTCCAGCCCAGGTAGTCATTGACACCCATGGCACCGGTGGGATTGCCCTGCA
Source organism: Chloroflexota bacterium (assembly GCA_005881995.1). The sequence goes on from VBHV01000301.1 coordinate 67, forward strand.
TGGCGTGGATGCCACCGTAGGTAGCGCAGGTGCCTACTGCTATCACGGCGAGGGCCTTAGGGGCAAGACGATCAATCCAATCAGAGACTGGGATGGGCTGGTTGGTGGCGGGGTCGGCGCCGAGGGCTGCCCAGTAGCCTTCGGCCTTGATTGATTCGTTTGGGACGGAGCCTTCAAAGACGAGAACGAAGGGGTCGAGTTCGCCCCGCTCTGCTTTATACCACCACTCCATGAAGTCTTTGCCCCACTCGAAAGCGATGCATTTATTGTGGATGTGGACCCTGGGAAGCCCTGGGATGGCCCCCAGGACGACATCCTCGATGCTAGGTTGGGTCGCGGCGGTGACTGAGATGGTATCTCCCTCACATCCCAAACCCTCCACGATCCAGATAACGTGGACATCCTCCACTTTGGTCGCCATGTTGTTCCTCCTGAGCGATGAGCGCTTGTAGCGCCTTGATAGCCATCCCTGCAACGAGGCTGCATGTTAGCAGTGATGCAAGGAGGTACCTGCTAAGAAGCCGCATACAAGGATTACGAAAGAACGACCAGAAAACAGCCTGGCAAGCCAATATTTCGAGGAACCTTGCATCCCGCCAACG
>VBHV01000302.1 GCA_005881995.1 Chloroflexota bacterium
GTAAGGAGAAGAAACGCCAGATCATGATCTGATCTGACAGGAATGAACTATATGCGTAGAGGGGAAGCCACAAATAGTTCAGTTGGAAAATAACCTGGGCTAAGCGTTCATGCACAGCTTTCCAGTTCCCATAGTACGACGGGAAAGAGACACCGATAACTAACGCCAATCCCTCTGAACACCTTCCTTTCCTTAACGAACAGCTTATGGAAAGAAATGTTGTACACCGTCAGATTGTAGCATAGATCACTAGAATTTGCAAGACTTAAACTGTAAATATAGATGTGTTTTTATAGAATAGTTGGGTTATGAAGCAAGTTGAATCTAATATATTGTTGAGATACATTACAGTAGAGATTAATACATTGTTAAGTTGGTTAATGCAACAGCCAATGACTTAGTGGCAAGACAGGAATCGGAAGAGAAAAAAATTCCGCAGTAGTCCAATATCTAATCACGCAAGCAAAAAATATTTTTATGTAGAAGATAAGAAATTGCGCTAAAAATGCTCATAATAACTTCACAAATTGTGATACTAAACATAAGTAAAATGTTATATATTCAACAGAGACTTGTTTGAGCTACCTCCCCGGCACATTTTCGATGACCTGCGCAGGCCTTGACCAATTCCTGGTGCACTGGCACTCGCTGATGAAGCTGGCCAGATCAGCGACGCGGCTGGCATAGCCCCACTCGTTGTCGTACCAACCCACGACATGCACCATGCGCTCCTCAGAAAGCAAGGCGGTGATCAAGCCATCCACGACGCTTGAGTGATTGTTGCCACGGAAGTCGCTGGAGACTAAGGGCAGGCCGGTATAGCCGAGGATGCCTGCGTGCCGTGCGCAGGCGGCCAGGGCGAATGTCTCGTTGATCTCTTCGACGCTTGCCGCCTGCGCCAGTTCGGCCACCAGGTCGATGACCGAGACGGTGATGACGGAGACGCCGTGGAATTTGCCAGCCAGTGCGGGGATGACTTCGCCGAGGGACCTGGTCGCGCCTGTGGTGGTGGGAATGATGTTCTCAGCTCCCGCGCGGGCGCGGCGCGGGTCTTTGTGACTGCGGTCGAGGATGCGCTGGTCGTTGGTGTAGGCGTGGACGGTGGTCATCATGCCGCCGCGCAGTCCGAAGAGCTGGTGCAGCACACTCGCGATGAGGGCTAATGCGTTGGTGGTACAGGAGGCGGCGGAGATGATGCGATGCACGCCGGGATCATAGTCGAGTTCGTTTACACCGACGACCAGTGTAACATCGGCTCCCTTGCTCGGCGCAGTCACCAGGACGCGCTCGGCCCCGGCAAGGAGGTGCGCGGCGGCCTGGTCGGCGGCGGAGAAGGCGCCGGTCGCTTCGATGACGAGTTCGACGCCGAGTTCGCCCCAGGGGATATCGCGGGGGTTGAGATGCGAGACGATGCGGATTGGTCGCTCGTCAATGGTGATCTGACCGTCATCGGCTTGCACGCGACCCAGGAAAGGGCCATAGGTGGAGTCGAACTGGAAGAGATGGGCATTGATGCCTGCATCGACTCGGCTATGTGCGCAAAGGACACCTGGTGGCGGTGACACGCGATGACCTGGTTGGCCAGTATATTGGCCATACCGCTCCCAAAACTAAAGAGGTGCTCAAGCGGGCGATGGGCGGCGTACTTTTCATCGACGAGGCCTACTACCTCTACCGCCAGGAGAATGAACGGGACTATGGGCAGGAGGCCATCGAGATTCTCTTGCAGGTGATGGAGAACCAGCGCGAAGATCTCGTCGTCATTCTCGCGGGCTACAAGGACCGCATGGAAACGTTCTTCCAATCCAACCCTGGCTTCGGTTCGCGTATTGCGCACCACCTGGATTTCCCCGATTACTCACTGGATGAGTTGCTTGCCATCGCGCAGCTCATGCTTGGGGAGTATATGTATCGTTTCAGTCCCGAGGCCCTACAGGCGTTTAGAGCCTACCTAAATAAACGCATGTACAAGCCCCGCTTCGCCAATGCCCGCAGCGTACGCAATGCGATAGACCGGGCAAGGTTACGTCAGGCCAACCGCCTCTTCGACAAAGGGGGAAGAATCTCGAAGCTGGATCTGATGACTATTGAGGCCCAGGATATCCTGGTCAGCCGCGTGTTCTCTGAGGAGATGCCAGAGGGTGATCATCAGCCGGACGCGTCACCTATCTCCCCTCTTTGATTCCTCCTACATGCTCTTCCATTTACATAATCAGCTCAGGTTTGCGCCTTAGACAGTCGTGAAGTATAATAGGCGTACAACGTCAATGAAACGTGAGAAGACACAAAGCGGTGTCTCTGTGATGCAAGGCGTTGAAACTAGAAGCAGTGAGTATTGTATGATGCCTGTAGGTTGCTTAACCAGAAGCGTCCACACTCTTCGGTTGTTCAGGGTACCCATGTAAGATACCGCTAGTCTGCTTTATTGTTCAAGGCGAGAGCGGCGTGTAGGGACCCGATATAGCGAAGCCTGTCTGCCAACGCTAACTATCTTATTCCGAGTGGAAACGCACTTCGTGCTAGTGCTTCGCACTCATCCACTCTGAAAGGTAGTCTTCGTGCAGGCGGCAAGGAACGTATCGCGTCCTGGCTTTTCGCAGCTATGGGTATCTTTGCGGGTACCTTCTACATTTTCCGCCCCGTCTCTCGCCTCAAGTATCGCTCTTTAGGAAGTGAAATTATGTACAAAGGCCAATCAGGTATGTGGTCCTGGTTGTTCCATCGCATCTCAGGACTGGGCATCCTCTTATTTCTCCTGATCCATCTCGTGGATATTTCGCTGCTCAACTTCGGTCCCAACGTCTATAATGAAGGCATATCCCTGTTTGGAACCGTGATTGTACGCATTATCTCCCTGGCGCTGATCGGTGGCGTTCTTTATCATGCCTTTAACGGAGTGCGTATCATGATTATTGACTTCTGGCCAAAAGGCGCGCGCTACCAGGGCATGATGTTTGCTACCGTGATGGTCTTGACTATTGTCTGTTTCTTGCCAATGGCCTATTATGTGATCGGCCCGGTCTTTGGTTGGCCGACCGGCAACATGGTCGGCGGTATATAGCATAAAGAGCGAACGTAGAGGAGTGTACTGTAATGCGTATTTCGACTGGATATGGTTCGCGCCCGGCAGGTGGTGGTTTTGAAACCTTTTCGTGGTATTTCTTCCGCGTTTCTGCCGTGGCCCTCATCTTTCTTGTCATCATTCACCTGCTCTTGAATCATGTGACCACCGATGTGTCCTGCACCAGCTATCAACTGGTATCAATTCGCTATAGCAATCCGTTCTGGCGCCTCTATGACTGGCTGCTGCTGACACTGGCGCTGTTACATGGCATGAACGGTTTGCGTATCGTAATCGATGATTATGTACGTTCTCGTGGATGGCGTCTTACATTGCAATCGGCCAATGGACTATTGACACTCGTATTTTTCCTGCTCGGCACTATTACCCTTATCACGTTCCAGGCAGTAGCAAATGTGGGGCCACATTGCGTCATACATTAATGACGTCAACTAGAGAGCAAAGCGAGGATGCGCTATGTATTACAAATTCGATGTGGTGATCGTCGGCTCCGGTGGTGCGGGCTTGATGGCCGCCATGCAGCTTCCCAACGCCAGTGTAGCCGTGCTGACAAAAGTATACCCGACACGTTCCCACACGGGAGCGGCGCAAGGAGGGGTGGCAGCCGCGCTCGGCAACCAGGAAGAAGATCACTGGAAGTGGCATATGTACGATACCGTCAAGGGCGGCGACTACCTGGTCGATCAGCCCGCGGCGGAAATCCTGACACGCGAAGCCATCGACGCCGTATACGAGCTGGAGCATCGCGGACTACCGTTCAACCGCACTGCTGACGGGCGCATCGACCAGCGCCGCTTTGGGGGGCATACCCGTAATTTCGGCGAGGGGCCAGTGCGCCGCTCCTGCTACGCGGCTGACCGCACGGGACACATGATTCTTCAGACAATGTACCAGCAAGCGATCAAAAACCAGGTGCGTTTCTTTAATGAATACCTGGTGCTTGATTTCCTGGTGAGTGATGGGCAGGCATGCGGCGTGGTGGCGCTGGAGATTCGCACAGGAGAGATTCACACGTTCCATGCTAAGGCGGTGCTTTTCGCGACCGGCGGCTATGGACGCGCCTCGCGTATCACCAGCAACG
>VBHV01000303.1 GCA_005881995.1 Chloroflexota bacterium
AAAAGCGTTCCCCCGGTGGCATCAGAGTTGTTGCTGTAGGAGAGAACGGTGACAGGCGTGCCGGCGGGCGTGGTTTGCTGCGTACAGGGGTTGCTAAGAGAGAGGCTGCGATTGCTGCCGAAGAGGAAGTTTCCGCTCAAGCTGTTGTTGCCGCTATTTTGCAGCGTGACGCCGACCAGGAAGACAGGAACGGTATCGTCCTGTACAGCGCTGGCGCAATCGGCGATGGCGATGCAGCCGGGTTCACCATAGAAGGTGTCGATGATATCTACCGTGATATGCATTCCTGAGCCATCGCTGGCGTCCCCTTCCCAGCGTGATGTATCAAGTCCCTGCGTCCATTGCTCATTGCGCACATAGGTATCACCTTGCGAGCCATTGAGCGTTCCCATGTGGAAAAGCGAGGTTGTATGGGAGTCTGTGGGGGCAATGCCGACGATGTAGCTGGCGGTATTGTCGTGATAGATACCGTCGGTGCCGCTGGAAACCAGGTGGGTGCTGGGAGAAACCACGAAATCGAAGCGCGAGCCAAATTTCGCATTCACATTATTGGAACTACTGTTGGCGTTGAACGTTTGCGCTGGCAGGCGGCTATCAAGTTGCAGTTTGCCGGGGACGGTGGGCCGGATAGCATTTTGAGTATGCTGGGCAGGTGTGTTTGCCGATGCATGTATATAACTGAGCTGAAAAAGAATCCAGGAAAAAACGATAACACCGAGAAGGATCAAAAAAACGAATGGACGCCAGTTTCGCACTGTTCTACCTCTTCCTGCTGAAATCTCTACTTTGTACAAACGTACTATGTTGAGGCAAAAAAAGTTGAAGAGGACTTTTGGTTGATACAACCCCAAAATTACTGACGGTTGAGAGTACGAAATAGTTGCGCTTGCGGCGTCTATGATGATGAACACGCAGGGATTTGGAGATCAAGAAAGATGTGACAAATGCCCCATGTGTTCAGCTTTGTTTTCCGCTATGCTTGTCTGTAGAAAGAATAGTATAGCAGGAGGGTATAGAAGATGAACGCTACATTGTATAGACCGCCTGAGAGAACGCAGGATGTGTTTGATACGGCTACGCCAGTGGGTACGCTGACGCAGCATGATGTGTTTGCTACTGCTCCGATGAAGGCCGTCATCTATCACCAGGAGAATGAGGAAGAGTTGCACACTTCGTTTGAGGATGCGATCAGTGATCGTGTGCTGGCGATGAATCGACAACTGCAACGTTTGAGCGGGTCGTTGGTCGAAGTACGATGCACCGAGCCTCATATAGATGTGCTGGTAAAGCAAGGTGGTTTCACCTGGCGCGCTGCATTGTCTCTGCGAGCGTGGCGGCTAGCTGGCCTGGCTTTGATGCTGGTGCTGGTTGGCTTTGATCTGATGGGTTTGCTAGTTCTGCATATGCATTAGCAAAGAGAAGTGTTCTTAGCTAGAACGCTTCTCTGTTGCGTGTGTATGGGTTTGCTTTTCTCCTCTCCTCGTTCTTTCCCTTCCAACTCAGTAATTTTCCTCAACTTGACTTAACCCCTTTTTTTGAGGTAGTGTTTCATTACATCTGTGTCAGGCAAGAGAAGAAAGGTAGGCGCATGCCGGAATATCAATCTCGACCATTCTTTCCCTCGCGGCCGGAGGGAAGTAGCCCGTATGTGACATCAGCAGTTGGCATCGAAGAGACGCAGGGACGCGTGCGAGCCAGGCGCAGTTCGCTGTTCACGCGCACCGTTATCTGGGTTACGGGTCTGATTTGCCTGGCATTCTTGCTTGGTTCGTTGGCGCAGGCCTGGACAAATAGCCAGTTGATGCAGCGTTTAGCGGCGACGCAGCAGCAGACGCTGCAGATTCAGGCGCATCACGATCAACTGGTACAGCAGGCGAGCCATTACCAGGACCCGGCGGTAATCGAACGGGAGGCGCGTGAGAAACTCGGCTATATTCGTCCTGGCGAGCATCCCGTGGTGATAGTTGGAGCCAGCGACAAGGGGCAGCAGCAGAATTCGGCTCCCGCGAAGTCGGCCCCGGCGCAAAATTTCTGGCAGGCCTGGTGGAATATCTTCTTTGGGGGATAAGACGGCCTGCTTGACAATGAAGCGTATTATACACATAGAACGTGTTTGTAACAAAGCACAAATGTTAAGGAATACAACGTGAAACAGCACACTGTACCTGCTCTACAAGTACTCGTGATTACCGGGCTCCAGTATTTGCTGGAGCTTGTCGAGCTTGGACGCGCGTCGATGCGTTTCGTTTCCTAAAGTTATTCGTTTTTCAAGTGGAGCGCATCAATGGCGTTCCACTTTTTATTTGTGCTGATAATGCGTCTATTATATTACCTATGATCTGAATTCATTTTTGTAGAAGGGGAACCCTGTATGCGTCCACTTATTGGCATACCCTGCCAGGCAGACTTTCGTGATGGATCAAGACGACCTGTCTATTGTAATAACCGGGCCTATATACACGCGGTAGAGAGTGCTGGCGGCGTACCTATTCTTATTCCTCTATTCAAAGACCTTTCGCTGCTGGATACGCTCCTGCCACGCCTGGATGGTCTCCTGCTTTCGGGCGGCGTAGATATGCACCCTGGTTTGTTTGGAGAAGAGCCACATCCACTGGCCGACGTACCGGACGAGAAACTGGACGAAATCGAAATGACGCTGGCGGCCTGGGCATTACAAGAGGATATTCCTACGCTTGGAGTATGCCGCGGTATGCAGATATTGAATGTGGCGTCAGGTGGCAC
>VBHV01000102.1:0-10192 GCA_005881995.1 Chloroflexota bacterium
CTCTCCAATTTTATTGGCGCTCAATTCGGTAAACCAGAGATGTCCGAACTGATCAAAGGTTAGATCAAAAGGACTGGCGCCCGAGGTAGTTACGCTCCACTGGTTCCAATTGCCCATCGTATCGTATTCCCCGATGGCATTGGTGGCAGGCTCGGTGAACCAGAGGTCCCCCTTGCTATCAAAGACAAGAAAAAATGGGCTGGAATACCCTTGAGGCTCCTGGAGCTTTTGCATAGGGGACGAGTTACTGTTAAAACCACTTGAGGAATATTCAAGAATACCGGTTGGAATGGCATTAGTGCAAATAGGTACATTACCGACATTGGGGTCGCACTGCGGCTCGGCCGCCCAGACATGGCCACCGCTATCAACTGCAATGCCCCAGGGGTTTTGGTTAAACGAGGAATTGAACTGCGGCACCCTCGCTTGAATAAGCGTTGGGTCCGCGTGCGCTGCTGAATGCGCATGCATCAATACACTGAATGCGAATGCGACACTTGCTACAAGAGAACAGCAAACGAACACAATACGAAGAGCTTTAGCATAGGTTGATCTGGTCGAAAATATTTGCCTAAGAGGTCTAAAAGCATAACTACTACGATTACGATGCATACAAAAACTTCAACTCCTGCCCAGGTGAGTTTCTTGATAAGGATCCCGGTTTATCGAACCGGGCGCTCATATCAATAATTATCCTGAATCTAATGAAATGGAACCAGACTCTAAGGTATCAACTTTATGTGTCAATCGGTTATACCTTTAATGCGCGATGCGTGAAAAGCTACCAGCCAGCTGTGTAGCAGCCTGAAAGGCCATCTTCAGCCTATCTACCAGTAGTAAACGAAAGCATCAAAGCATCGATCTGGAATGGTTTCGCGACGTAGTCTATCGCTCCCTGTACAGAGCTGGCACTGCGAACACGGCCATCTGCCGTCATGATGATGATGGGAAGATGCCGATAGCGCTCGCTTTGCGAAAGTTTACTGGCAATTTCGTAGCCGGATAGTACTGGCATCATCAAGTCCAGGAGGATAACCGAGGGGAACTGATCGGTCTCTAGCTGCGATAAAAAGGGGAAAACATTGCGGCTATCCGTTATTCCGATGCCGGAGAGCCCTTCGCCCTCAAGCAGAAGCAAGAGGACGGAAACGATGGCCTCATCGTCGTCAACGACCAGGACATAGGGGGAACGGAGCAGCTGATCAGAAATAGTTGAGGCGCTTTTATCATCAATGAAAATAGAGGCTGTGCTTACACCTGCATATTGCATTGCTAAGTCTCCTCTCTAAAACTACATCCCACGTACACAAATCACAAAGAAATTATACCTTGCAGGGCAACAATATCCAGTTTGGCTTTTTGAAATCGCAGCCCCTAATGTAATACGGGCAATGCTTCTCCAGGTTCATCACGCTATGCAGTTATTGCCGCCGTTTGTAGAGAACGCCAGAGATTCCTAACAGCGTCATGGAGAGACAATAACACGACACCATCACCCATAGCAGTGGAGAAACAGTTGTCAGCCGTGCGCCAAAGGACGTACCTCCGCTCGCATTGAGGTCATTGCCCAGGTTGGAGCCACCCGTGGAGGGGCTTGCGGTTGGACTGTGCGCCGCCCCGGTAGGAGTCACAGTCGGAGTGGTTTTTACTGTTGGCGTTACTGTCGGAGTGGTTTTTACCGTCGGAGTCACGGTTGGCGTGGTAGTCGGCGCGTGCGTCGGTGATGGAGATGGCGAGGCGACGGGCGCCGTCGGTGTTGGTGACGTGGGGACAGGTGTTTTATTGACCGGAGAGCCTTGTACACCCGGCGTAGTAGTGGGCGTCGGGGTATGGGTTGCGCCCGGCGTTGAAGTGCTTGCTGGCGTAGATGTAGAGTCAGCTGTGGTTCCATTCGTGCTGGCGGCCAGCTCAATGTTGGTGACCGCCAGCCGTCCGGTGGCTACGTCTCGCGCAATAATGATATGGCTTCCAGAAGTCCATCCGTTTCCGCTGTGGTCATCAGTGAGCGTCGAGCCGGGTTTGTCACCTTGATTATATAAAGGCAGCGACCCATCAAGAGAAAATGTGACCTGGCTCGAGTGGCTGAAGCCACGCCCGCGCAGTTGAACAGGTTGGCCGGGTACTGCAGGCCCTTTATCCACGCGTTCCATCCACAGGCCCGGTGATGAAGTTATGTTTGCGATATGACTCTGCGCCCCGCTGTTGCCTGTAGTCAGGGGAGCAGGAACGCCCGGAATAAGCCACTGAAAGCTGAATGCTGAAACAAGCAATAATACACAGGTCACGCCGATCAAAAGCAGAGTGCCACCCAGCCACAGCATAAATTCGATGCGTCCTGGGCGCAAGAGCCACCAGCGCAAATGCTCCAGCGGATTAAGGGTGCTGATCCGCTTCCTTCGTTTCGACGGGTTCACCAGCAGCTGTGCATAGGGCGAAACGCTCGCTCCGCCAGCCGTCCAGGATGAGCCCGGCGATGCTTTGAGCGCGTTCGAGTGAGCTGGCACGAGGGCGCGCATGCCGCGCTGCTCGCTGAGTTGGGGAGCGGTATCGATTTCATCGACGTGCTGGGCAGAGACAGGGATCATCGCCAGCGAAGGATGGGATGCCTCATCGAGGCGCAGAGAAATAGGCGCTGTTGGTGCATCGTGTGGGTTGTGTGCATTATTTCCGTTCTGTGCCGTATGGGAAGACGGCCCAGGTGAGCCAGGCGGAACGGTATCGATCTCGTCGAGTTCGGGCAACCGGCGCGTTGCACGCGCGCGAACGGGCCGCTGCGGTTGTGTTGGCGCTTCCGGCACGAACATGGAAAGCGCCGGAAGGCTCCCGGCAGCTTCGTAATCTGGCGATTCGTACTGCCAAATAGGTGACGCTGCTGGAACTGGCCCTTTGAGATTCCCTGTTGTCCTGTGATGCTGCTCTCCTTCATTGGCAAAGTACCGGCTGGCAGGAAAGCGGCGGGTTGTACCAGGCTGAGCCGGATGCGAGGATGCCCGCGGAGGAATGGGCGTTGTTGGATCGGGTTGTCTCCTGGGTTGGGGGGTAGATGGTACGATGCGTTCCCTTCCGGGCCGACCACCGGATTGATGCGGCATGACGTATTGATAGCCATGCATAGCGGGATCAATCCAGACCGCCGATGTTGCTGGCGCCGCTGACGTTGGAAATACAGGCGATGGATTGAGGGTAAAGCCACAGGCGTAGCATGTTCCCGCTCCGCGTCTCAACAATTTACTACACATGGGACATTGATCGTAATTATTATCTGTCAGCCAATTATCCGTCTGCATACGTCTATTCTTTCGCTACGAGATACTGTTTCATCCACCTGTTCCCTATCCAACTAGAGCGTGAAATAAAGGTCACCCCAGATCTGTTCAAGAGTTTCGTCCCAGACACAATGAAATAAACGGCTTTTTCGGGCAATTTGGTTGAAGTGCGTGGTTCGCCCTCGAATGCGTGAACACGGCTCAAAAGTGGGGGAAAATCCACAGCGAACGGAAAAAATTTCCAGGAAAGCGACCGGTATTGACGCTATTGCATGTAGCAGGGGCGTGTAATGAAACTGCATGAAAAGGCGCTTCATGCATAGATGCATTTGAAAAATCGGTTTATATGTGGATTGGCACATATCTTGCAAGAATAGGGAGCAGGGGGGAGAAAACTGGAAATATTTTCCGGTTGATTTTCTATTCCCGAAATATTTGTGTTAAGTGGATTAGAGGTAAAGGAGTGGTTTGACATGGTAGCTTTGGCAAAGAGAGCTTTGCCAGGTGTAGAGGATCAGCGACCGACGCGGTCCATGTTGCGCCTGGAGGATGATGTATTTGAGGAAGAGGAGGACGAGGATGTGGAAGAGGAGTGTGAGGACGAGGAGGCGGAAGACGACCTCGGCGTTGATAACGCCATTCGACAGTATCTCGCGGAGATCGGGCGTTTTCCCCTCTTGACCGGCGAACAGGAACAGGCCCTGGCGTGGCGAGTGGTGGATGGAGATATGGAGGCGCAGCAGCGATTGGTTGAAGCGAATCTTCGCCTGGTTGTGAGCATCGCCAAACGCTACAACAATCACGGGATTGGCCTGCTCGATCTTGTGCAAGAGGGCAACCTGGGACTCATTCGTGCCGCGCAAAAATTTGATCCCGCGCGCGGCTTCCGTTTCAGCACCTACGCGACCTGGTGGATCCGCCAGGCAATCAGCCGCGCCGTCGCGGAGCACACACGCACAATTCACATTCCGGTACACGTGGTCGAATTGATCTATAAGATGAAACGCATCGCTCGTAATCTTTACTAGGAACTGGGACGTGATCCCGTGGCTGAGGAGATCGCCAAAGCCGCCAGGCTGACGAAGGAGCGCGTGGTTGAGCTGCAAAGCATGGCCGAGACGCCTATCTCGCTGGATGCGCCCCTGATTGACGATGAGCAATACCACCTGGCCGATACGTTGGAGGATACGCGCGCAACGGCCCCGGCAGACGTCGTGACCCACCAGGCGCTACGTGACCAGATCGCACACGCGCTGGAGACGCTGAACTCACGCGAACGCCAGGTGATCGAACTCCGCTATGGACTGCATGATGGTCATTGCCATACTTTGGAGGAACTGAGCGCCTTTTTCAAGTTGACCCGCGAACGCATTCGCCAGATCGAGGTCAAGGCGCTGCGCACGCTGCGGCACCCGATCCAGGTGCACCTGCTGCGCGATTTTGCGTAGCTGATTTCCCCGTTGGAAGCTTTCACATTGAAAGTTCTTTCTTCTTTGCCAGAAGGGCTGCCATCCCGAAGGGTTTTTGTAGCACCCTCACCGTTGGTAATGCCCTCCTGGCAGCTTCAATCTCCCACCAACACGCAGCTGATTTGCTGGGACGGCGGCCGTCGCAAGCGTCCCCGCTCCACAGAGATTTACTTGGCCTCGGTCGTTAATTCGGGTGGAAGCGCTTCTATAAGTGGGCCTGGCACACCGGCATTTTCCTGCTCGTCGAGCACCTGGAGAAATGCCTCTACCACCTGTGAGTCAAACTGGTTGCCAGAGCAGCGTAGTAACTCGGCCCTGGCTTGCAACGTAGACAACGGCTCGCGGTAGACGCGGCGAGAAGTCATCGCATCGAATGCATCCACTACGGTGAGAATACGAGCATGCACGGGTATGGCTTCGCCTGCCAGTTGATTAGGGTAGCCCGTGCCGTCCCAGCGTTCGTGATGGGCCACAATTATGGTAGCCAATTGCTGGAAGACTCCGCCTATCTCCTCGAGAATCTGGCGACCAATAACCGAGTGCGTGCGCATCACTACCCATTCCTCCTCAGTCAATGGCCCTGGCTTATATAGGATGGTGTCGGGAATACCGATCTTACCGATATCGTGCAGGATGGCCCCCAGACGCAGTAGATGCAAATCTTCCTCAGATTGGCCAAGTTTCCGGGCGGTGGCGACAGCAAATTCTGCCAGTCGATAGGCATGCACCAGGGTTCCGCCATCACGTGCTGCTGCTGCAGCGGTAAGGGCCTGCATACCTACGATCTCACGCACATTTTGATCACCTGCTTCGCGCAGCTCATCAGGGAGAATTATTTCCTTTGAAGGAGTAGGCTCTACGTCAGCGATGCAGACGCGATTCCTGCCACCCTTTTTGGCCTGGTACATAGCCTGGTCCGCGCATTCAATCAGTTCTTCACGCGTAATCCCGTGAAGTTGATAGATGGCTACGCCGATACTGCCACTGACCGCAATCGGCACCACTGCCTGCGTTTCTTCCATCTCCCAATTGAAGGGTTGTGAGTTGAGCGCGATCAGTAAACGCTGCGCAGTTTGATTCGCGCTCAGCACATCTGTCTCTGTTAAGATGACGGCAAATTCCTCGCCGCCATAGCGTCCCACAAAGTCTTCCAGGCGTACCGTTGCGCGCAAGCGACTACCGACTTCGCGCAGGATAGCATCACCGGCGCGGTGGCCATAGGTATCATTGATGCGTTTAAAATGATCCAGGTCTACAAAGACGACGGCGCAAGAGCTGTCGGTACGCTGACTGCGCGACAGCTCTTCATCGAGCCTGCTCATGATGGCACGGTGATTGGGCAGGCCTGTGACGGCATCGGTGATAGCGGCCCTGGCCTGTTCTCGATAGAGCCGGTCCAGTTCCAATACCAGCACTTGCTGTTGATCGTAGCCTTCCTGCAATTGTGAGCGCAGCGTCACCTCGCGATCATTGAGAAACTTCTGTTCTCTCAACAGGGCGTGGACTCGTGGGAGTTCACTGGCGACCAGGCCAACCAGGAACGAAATTATCGTAATGCCCAGAACAAGTATAGCCCAGTTACTATTAGGGATGAAAGTAGGTAGCCAGGAACTGGAAACCGTCGCCCAGATGCCGATCAGAGAGGCCCCGGAACCTACGAGGGACATCACCAGTAGAGTTAAACGCTGCCTGCTCGGGAGTTCGATACGATTTCTCCGGCGGTAGAGGAGCCAGAGGACAAACCAGAAAAGCTGGACAATCGTACATACCCAGATAACGGTTGTTCCCGCTTGCAACACGTTGTAGATAGCCAGCGCCAGGTCATCCGGACGTATCACTGAGCCAAAGAGCGCTGGTAAAAGGATCAGGGACAGGACGGCCACAATAGCGACAATGAACCCCTGTATAACAATGCTGAAGGCCGGTACACCGTAGCGATTGACCTTTGCCAGTGATATGGGCAGGCGGCGGTCCTGAGCAACAACCACTAGCAAGCGCGAAAACATGAGGATATAGGCGATGGTAAGCGCAACCTGGCTTACAGCAAGTACGATCGCCGTCACTGTACCAACCGTTGCACCAAAAACCATCTGGATGGCAAGGATATTTGCCCCCATGCCTCTCGATGCAGAAGACGGCACAATCACCATTATGCCAAAGGTTCCCATCATGTAGGCGATAAACGCAATCGCTGACCCCCACCAGACAAACGCTGTGGCACGCCTGGCTCCCGGTGTTCCACCACGAAGCTCGCCACCCATGAACAGGGGAATATCCACGCCAAGATATGCCAGAATGACTACTCCGTAGACGGCAAAGTTTCCCTGGTTAGGCAGCCACATTTGCGGGCTGGTCAACATTGTTGCTGCCGGGCGTCCCACCGAAAGCCACCATACGCCAGCGAACCCCAGCAGTAGAAAGACACTTACATAAAGAGTGGCCAGCACCAGCAGGATGCGTTTGACCCAGCGCAATGGCAAACAGGCGATGGCTGTTGGCACAATCAGGATGAACACGATGGCGATACCTTGCTGTAACGGGGTCGTAAACCACGTTGGAACAAGATACTGAATGAAGATCAGACCAGTTTGTATTGCTGAGACGACGGCAAGCACACCTGGCAACCAGGCGCAAAAGGCTGAAAAAAAACTCCACCTTTGACCGAGAATACGTGTCGCCCAGAGATAGGGAGCGCCTTGCCCCGGATAGCGCAGTGCCAGCCAGCGGGTGACAAACGCGCAGGGAACGAGAAAGGTAAGCAGACCCAGCACCCAGTAGACAAACGCCGCTGGACCGCCGAACTGTACACCATCATTATTTGCAACAAATAGAACAATCAGCAGCATTAATACCGTCAGGTCCCGCGTCCCCAACACTGTCGGCAGCCTGTGTTGCTCCGGCATATCAGAAGGTTGGAAAGCCAGTTCCGGGGAATACGGTTGTTCAGGTGGCACAACCACCTGGGACGGTGAATCTATGACCATATACTTCTCCTGACCTGGGTATTCTACTCAGTCACAGTAGTAAAAGCTGTGCTTCACCAATGTTTATCGGCATGGACAGGCAGATCATTAGCACCCTCAGGTTGAGATTAAGCTGCTAGAAGCAAGGAAAGTAGTACAAATTGCCCTATTGCTTGACATACAAACTCTACCTCTTCTACACTCGCACCATAGGGGGAAGTCACACAGGTTTTACAGGTCACTCGCACCTGACTTGATGCTGGGTTATGAAGGATTATCGCCATGCAAAAGCAAACCAATCAAACGCAGTGGGGAGCGAGCGCTTTGCTGGTTGTCAGAGGTGCCAGCATTGTAGGGATCGTAATGCTATGTCTGACAGTATTGTTCTTTACAGCATTCCGTTCGCATGTTTTTGCGGTGAGCAATAGCGGAACAGGCAGTGCAACAAGCGGCCCAACTTCGGGGCCGGTTGGAACCACCATTACGGTCAATGGTACTGGCTGGTCTGAGGCTGATGGCAAGCAGGCCAGTTTCGGCTACATGAGTAACTCCAACTGTTCCACGGTAGCGGATTCACAAACTGGCACCTTGCAAGGCGGTAAATTCAATGGTTGGTTTCGCTGGCCGCAGGGTACCCCATTGGGCACTTATACAGTATGCGTCACCGTTGCCGGCACTATTGCTATTGCCGGGTCCTTTAACGAACTCTCAACCTCGCCACCACAGGTATCGGTCTCTCCTGGCACACTGGTCGAAAGACAGCAGGCAACCATTACCGCGTCAAACTATTACCCCCAGGGGACGACAGTCAACTTCAACTGGGTATCCCTGAGTAATCAAGTCGAATTTGGTATAAACGGTACTACTTCAGATAGCAACGGCATGGCGAAGGTGAATTTTATTGTGCCGGTCACATCAATGGAAAGCGGACCTTATATGATAGAGGCGATTGTGGGCAGTGGACAACCGCCGACACTCTCTTCATCGGTGAATTTTATCTATAATGCGCCTGCGGTGCGACCATCACCTACACCCGGCAGAACACCGTCGCCTACGCCTTCACCGACCGCTACGCCGACCGCCGACCCGACTCCCGCAAATACGCCGACGGTTCAGGCTAGCACAACAGCGGCAACAGGCGCAACGCCCACTCCAGTAATCACTCAAACTACGGGCGGAAATTCGACCCCAACAACCAACACCACCCCTGGCAGCAAGGGAAGCACAACCAATCCACCCAACATGCTCCTCCTGGTCGGCGGTGTGGCAGGCACGCTCTTCCTGTTGATTACTATCCTTATCATTGTTCTGTTTGTCCGGCGTAGACGTTCAACATTTGCGGCTGCGCTGCCAGAGGTGCAAGTGAGGCTACCTTTCCCACCCGCTGGCGCAGCACCGAGTCCCTGGTCAAGGCAGCCGGGGACCTTCATGAACAATGGAGGACTACCTCCCAACGGGTTCAATGCTAATCCCGGCGGAAATGGATCATATCCTCCCAATTGGCCTACTGGTATCTTTACGCCGCCACCAGACAGCGTCCCTATTCAAACTAATTTGTCCGCGCAGCTAGCTTCACCGGCCAATGGTTTCCAGCCCGGCGGCCCGCCTTCGTTTATCCCGTCGCAGAAGTCACCGGTCCCATCTTATGCCGGCGTGGCGCCGGGGGCAGGCGGTAACGGTGTGGCTCCCGTCCCTCTCGATCCAACGCTAGAAGCTTTACGGCGGCAGGCCCAGACAGGTTTATTTGCCCCACCACGGCCACGCCTGGATGAAGTAAGCACAAAATAACTCCCCCAGATGGTGCCTGGGAGCTGTCGAGGAAAAGTATAATGAAAGATGGTCCGCCGTCAGAATTACACAGGCCTGTGTGTCTGGCTAAACATCTATTTGCTAGGCCCACCTTGCTCCAGTACGGCATTGGTATTCTTTCGTTCTTGCTCTTAGGCGTTTCTTGCTACAGCGTTATTACCGTCGCTACATCGGCACATGCAAATGTGTCTCTTCAGCAGTTCAGTGGCAAGGTAATCGCTAGACGGCCACCTGCCGATGCCGGTACTCCGACCATAACCGATACTTCATCACCGACAGTAACGACCACGCCTTCAGCAACTCCCACCAACACACCGTCTCCTACACCGACAACCACCTCGACTCCTACAACTACGCCCACCAACACACCATCGCCTTCAGTGACAAATACGCCTTCACCGACTTCCACAAGTACCCGCACACCCCATTCCTCACCGACAACCACACCGCCATCACCAACGGCATTTGTTGGACAAACCACAACTCCTGGCCCGACACCGGCAAGTAGCGCGACGGCGACAGCCGTTATCAGGCCGGGAACAGGTCAGAATCAAACACCAGGCACCACACCCGCTCCATCAAACAATGAGAATAGGCAAAGCGGCCCACCGGCGGACAATGGCTTCCCTTACATGTACATCGTGGTTGGCCTGTCAGGTATTGCGATCGTCGGATTCCTGTTTAT
>VBHV01000102.1:10230-11919 GCA_005881995.1 Chloroflexota bacterium
ACAGATGACCTGCAACAACAGGAGAATATGCTCGGTCCTCCTTTCGCAGCAACCGGCAACAGTTCTTTTTATACACCTCCAATCGCACCTTTTTCTAACGTGCCGATGGGTAATCCTGCTGCTGGCAACAACCAGTACATTCCACAGCCCGGTAGTTTCGCCGCTCCTGGCAGCTCCGCGCCTATTCCCAATACGTTTCATGCCATGCCCAATGTTTCCTCAGTCAATCAGCAGCCTGCCCCTCACGCGAACAATCCCACGCCCACCAATCGGCCCACAAGCAATTCCGCACCAGGCATCGATCGTTTTGGGGGGATCAGCCATTCAATCGATTCGTCGTCGCCCACGATTCGAAAAAGGCTCGGGCGCAATGCACTGCACGCTACTAAATTGCCTCCCCCAAAAACATGATCTACGTTTTTGTGCATATAATATAATGCTACAGATAACAGGCTTATAGAACATAGCGCGCAATTTGACACGTGAGATCAGAAATATTTTCTGGCGCAGAACGAACGAGGAGTTTATGGCCGTACAGCTGCATGGTTTTGATTGGAGAGTATATGCTGAACAAGTCATGCCCGCATTTGAGCAATGGCTGATCGAAGGCGATGAAATTGCTGCTCTGCAGCTCTTCGAGCAAACACGCTGCGCCTACGAAGAGCGATTTTTGCCCGATCCTATGCAGCGATTGCGCGTCTGGACGCGCGCCCGCGCTTTCGCGCAAACGCTGCCGCGCGGTCCCTATAGCCGCCGTGAATACCTGAAACTCTGCTCTGCCGAACAGTTCACCGCCCTCAGTGATCGCTATCTGTATAAGCACGCACCACAGCTCTATCAACGTTCGGACGCGCTGCGTTCCGTCTGGGGCGCCATCATCGAAACATTCTGCTTACCCTGGCAGGGAAGTCAAGGTGGAGAAGAGGGGGCATCCATCAATGCCGGCGACGAAGAGCTATCACCGGAAGATAGAATTACCCACAGTGAACTGCTTTCACTACTCGAGGAAGCCGGTTTAAGCGAACTGGCGCAAGAGATCGAGGAACCAACAAAGAATGTCGAGCATTTTGCATGGGAATTGAGTGAAAAGGATATGAGCGAAGCAAGAGAGGCAAGTGTAGCGAAGGAGGCGGCCGATGTGGCCGCTGCCCGCACTGGTGCAGAGCTGGCGAATACAACTGCGCAGGTCAATCTGGATGTAGATGAGGAAGCGGAGACTATTGTTGCGGCACAGGGTATACATATCGGGCATCAACTCAACCTCTTACACCTGAGAGGTTGGCTGGCCCGCATCTCAGTGCGCGCCATGGCACTTTTTGAGTACCTGGCATGCGGACGCCGGGCAATGCCATTTGGCTATGAAGCTGGCGAGCCATTTGGGGCATTCGCAGGTTACCTCACTCCCGATGAAGTATGGCAACTGGCCATATCTCTTGACGGGACTATTCCCCCAGATCATAGAGAAGCAGAAGAAGATTACCTCAATTTCCGCTATCAACAGGTGGGCATCCCTGCCGCGTTTCGTCTGGTTGACGAGGTGCTTCCCACGCACAGCGCCGCATTTCTACACGCCATTGAAAAAGCATCATCGCAAGGATTGGGCTTGATTTCAAGCATTGAATAACCTGCATTGCAATAATTCACAGACCCTGTCCCCACGCCACCTCTCCTATTTACATGATATATACG
>VBHV01000102.1:12064-24864 GCA_005881995.1 Chloroflexota bacterium
AATGATCTTCAGCAGATCTTCAGGCGTCGTATACGTAGCCTCGTGACAACCCTGGCCTGGAGCGCCAGACGGGCTGGAACAGTTTGGGGGCGGTGTTGGCGCGAAAGCCACTTCAAAGACGGGCGTGGCGTCATCATCACCAGGTACGATGGAGGTCGAGATGTAATCACCCACCATATACCCCAGAGTGGTGAGTGGCAGCCACGTTAGTGTCATCGGCCCGGCCAGTTGCTCTGGAGCGCTCCAACTCCTTCCCCCGTTGTTTGAGGAGATGAAGCCGACGTTGAGCTGACAGGTATTGGAATTGCAATTCGAGTTCGGGAAGTAGTAGTAGGCAAGCCCAAGATGGGCGGAACTGCCAGATGTACTCCTGTCGACGGCCAGACCAGGAATGAGAAAATCGGCACCACTACCGACCCGGGCGGTCGGGATGCGCTTCGGCACGGTCCAGTTGACGCCATCGGAAGAGGAGATTATCACGAGATCATTGGTCCCTATGGGTGCGCTGCAGGCAGATTCAAACCGGCAGTCATTCCAGACGACATACACTCGGCCCGACTTGTCAATCTCAGCAGTTGGGAGAGGTCCAGAACGAATATTGCCGGGATCACCATCGAAGAGGATTTGTGCAGCAAGGACCGGCTTCTTCCAGGTTGCACCACCATCGGTGGACCTGATGGACAGGATCGCCGTCTCAAAACAATCGTCGATGGGGACGATGACCGTTCCATTGGGCTGCACAAGTGGTTGCCCGCCAATGACACAGGTGTGGTCGGGAGTCGTCTTGGCTGCTCCCCACGTCAACCCACCATTAGTAGAGGTGCTCATCTGGATGGTGTTGAGGCTACTCGCATTGTCGAACTCGGTATAGCAGTTGCCAAAGAAAGGGCTACTGGCTGTATCATCACAGACCGTCCAGTTTTTGTCGTTAAAATGACCGGAAGCATTTACCACGACGGGGGAGCCAAATGTCAGTCCGCCATCAGTCGAACGACTTACAAGCACATCGACAGGTCCGGTGCTAGGATTCTTAATGCCCAGCCAGGAGATCATCCAGACCTTGTGCCTGGCATCGTAGGCGACCGAAGCGTCACTGGCACGGAGATATTTTCCCGGCGGTGTCGCATTGACGGTAGAGTTCCGCAGGAAGCCTTTGGTCCAGGTTTCGCCGGCATTGGTCGAAGTCGCAAAACCAATGTTGGATGCTCCACCATCGAAGAAACGGCCAGACTGGAAGGTGGACACGATGGTGTTGCCAAAGGCAAAGGTGTCAGGCTCGACTTGCGTCTTGTGATTACTATTGGGGTTGGTATACGGGTCACTACTTATCTGGGTGAGTTGTTCTCCTGCACCATGCACAGGTGATGCGGCAAAGAAGGCGAGGGAAAAAAATAGAGCGCTAAGGGTAACAACCGAAAGTAGGGTGATGCGCCGACGCTGACGAGAAATGACCTCCATGTGCAGTTTCTCCTTGTCTTCTAATCTCCTATCTTCTAATGTTTTCTAGAGGACGTATATCCCTTTTTGAACAGTAAGAGGAGCAGGTGCAATTAAAGTGATGAGGTTAGTTAAGGTACGGTGATGAAAGTATCATTGAAGTTGCTGTTTCAACATAAAGTAAATGAAGCAAGCGACAAGACAAGCGATATTGGATACATAAATATGGGCGCTGATTGTAAACATATACAATGCACCCCCCATCTATCCAACATTGTTACCAGCGCATATTTACCCCGTTGCATACAATGAAAAGAGGACACGTTCTACGGCCTACCGAGGAGATGGAATGGATACCCAGCAGTTAATCCCGCATACCGACCCTGAACAGGAAGAACTCCGTCAAGTGCGGCGCGCGGCGCGTATGCTGCGCCGCAAACAGCAGCACCGCGCGCGCATCCTGTTGTGGTCCGCCATCAGCATGTGCGTTCTCCTGCTGGGCCTGACCGGTTTCATCTACCTGGAAATCCAGAACATCGTCGCGAAAAATAGCGCCAATGCGCCCATCAGCGGTCTCTCCTGCGATAGTATGGAACAGTTCGGCTATCATATTCACGTCCATCTCACGATCTACATTCAGGGGAAATTGGTAACGATTCCGCAGGATATAGGCATCGCCTCCGATGGCAGTTGTTTCTACTGGATGCACACCCATACCGATGACGGCATCATCCATATCGAGGCTCCCCAGAAGCTGCACAACCTGGCCTTAGACGATTTCTTGACGCTCTGGCAAGTGGGCTTTGCCAGTCTCAACTTCCCTCCGCAAATGACGCAATCAACTGGATGGCAAATCTTCGTGAATGGCAAACCGTTCAACGGCGTGGTCACCTCGCCACTCCATACCGAAGTGACCCTGAGTTCGCACGATGCCATCACCATGGAGTACGGCTCACCCAATCCACCTCCGGATTTGTTTTACGCGTTCCCCGCGAATCTGCCGCAATAATAGGGAAGTATACTCTCCACCGCATTTAGGCGTGTATATCCCAACAAGGCTTGCTTCCTTGATATATTTGGGCTATCAAGCAGACAAAATTCTTGTCAAAACACGCTCGATAGTATAAGCTGTCCTTGCGACTGTTACTCTTTCTTTCAAGGTATTTGGGGAAATACTATGACATGGCGAAAATATGTAGCGGTGTGGCGTAGTCGCCTCTATCGCTATCCCGCTCCTGAACCAATGGCCCGCACACGCCTATTCTGGATTGCTCTTGGCCTGGTTGGTCTTGCTACGGCTATCTTCTCGACCTATTTCATTTTTGTGCATCTTGGGCGCCAGGATGCGTACCTCACTTCCGCCGAAGACCTGGGTACTTACGACCAGGCTGTCTGGAGCCTGACACATGGGCAACTCTTCCATCAAACCGTTTGCAATATTGTCAGCGACACGAACTGTTTTAGCCTCAATGGCATCCCGCGCTTCGCTATCCATTTCGAGCCGGTGCTTTTCCTGCTGTCGCTGTTCTACCTGATCATCTCTGGCCCAAAAACATTGCTGGTCCTGCAAACACTGGTAGTGGCAAGCGGGGCATTCCCCGCCTTCTGGCTGGCGCGTCTGCGACTGAGGAATGAACTGGCTGCAGTAGGCATCGCCGTCCTCTATTTGCTCTATCCCACGCTGCAACAGGCCGAAATCTTCGATTTTCACGCGGTAACGATGACTGGTGCCCTACTGCTCTTTACCCTGTATTTCATGTATACCCGGCGCACCCCCTGGCTGTTCGTCTTTGCCATTCTTTCGATGGCCTGTAAAGAAGAGATACCGGTCGTCATCGCCATGTTTGGCCTGTGGTCAATCATCTTTCAGCAGCGCTGGCGAAGTGGTCTGGCGTTGGTAGGGCTGAGTATTGCCTGGATTGGCACGACACTGTTGATCTACCACTTCATCAGTCCGACCGGATACCCACTCCTGTCCTCACGCTACTCTTATCTAGGCAGTAGCCCGTCACAGATCATCTCTTACTTCTTGCAGCATCCACGAGCGGTGATATCCCAGCACCTGCTCGAGCCGACACATCGCCAGTACCTCAGGATACTCCTGGCTCCCGCCGGATATCTCCCCCTCCTGGTTCCCTGGATACTCGTATTGGCGTTCCCTTCCATCGCCTTGAATCTGCTAAGTTCGGACCGCAACCAGTACCTCGGTGTGTACCAGTACAACGCCGAGATTGTGCCTATACTCATCTTTGCCACAATCGAGTCGATAGTGCTGATAACCTGGGGGGCGCGGTGGCTCGTAAAGTACATGCGCGAGCGACAAGCACAACAGGCCCAGGATGGAGAAGCAGATCAGGCGGAGCACATCCAACCTGCTATTCCGGTTCGTCCTGCTATTCGTTGGGTGCAGCCTGCGCTGCTGTCCTTGCTGGTAGGCTTTACGCTCTTTGCTGTTGTGCACCAGGACTTCATGTATGGTGCGCTTCCCTTTTCCAGGGCGTTTTCCTGGCCGAACGTTTCAGCACATGACCAGGTCGCAGAACACATTATTCCGATGATTCTTCCATCGGCCTCGATCTCTGCACAAACCAGCCTGGTGCCCCATCTAAGTGAACGCAGTCATATTTACCTTTTTCCTTACGCCGACGATACCGCTGATTATATCTTTCTGGATATCACCGGCGATACCTATCCTTTCTATCCGCCTTCTTATACCATCGAAGTGAAGAAGGTGTTGCTAAGTGGTCATTATGGAGTCGTAGTCGCTCAGGATGGCTACCTCCTGCTCAAACGCGGACTTCCTCCTCCGGGTGTCTCGTCCTTTTCTGGGGTGCAGTCTGACAATGACCTTGTACCTGATCTGCCGGCTTCGTTTTGCTCATTCTCGCGCGTATCACCTCAAGAAGTGCCACAGGCGCTCCAGGTTGATTTTGACCCGCAGGAGGATTCACAGAGCAGTATCAGCCTGATTGGATACAATATCACACCTCCCCAGTCATTCCCGATCATCATGCCCCTCCTGCGGGTCACTGCTTACTGGAGAGTCAATGCTGCGAATATTCCCACGCTAAAGGTCTTGACGGTGCTGCTTGGGGAAGATGAGAAAGAAGAGCTTTCAAGCACGGATTTCCCCGCTCTCTCCTGGTGCCCCATCAGTTCCTGGAAACCAGGGACGATTGTGCGTACAGAGAGCAGTCCTTTATACATCGGGAATGTGCCGCGCGGGTTGGCGCATGTGGGCTTTGCCCTGCTGCCCTTTAATGTTCCGCTCGGCACAAGCGAAGCCATACTGAGTCGTGTTCCCTTGCACATTGTAAATGCGCCGCGGCATGTTTCTGTTATTCAGGGGAGAAATACTGTGCAGGTCGATTCGATTAATGTCTCGTGAGCCATCTTCCCTCCCGGCTTCCTCCCCTCCTCGTGGGCGTGCCCTCTCACGCGGAGCGGGAGGAGCCTTTACGACTAGAACAGGGCCGCCAGGTGAGCACACTGAACTCGTGTCTCTCTTTTGGCCCCGTTGTCACAATGCTCCAGGAAAGCATACCTTCTTTTTCCCAGCCCACGCGCGGAAAAACCCCTCTAGAGCGCGGAAAATGCGTGGAAGATACTTAAAATTCCTGATTGACACCGCCCTCGCAGTATGGTAATATCGTGGATGTAACGTAGCGATTATCCTTTCAGTGCGTCACTCGTTTGCACGGGGATAGAAGCTGTGTGAAAGCAAAGCATGGAGAGGTCGCATAGTGGCCTAGTGCGAGCGTTTGCTAAATGCTTGAGGTTAACCGCCTCCGTGGGTTCGAATCCCACCCTCTCCGCCAATCTTATATACATATTATCTAGGGGTGTAGCTCAGTTGGTAGAGCGTCCGTCTCCAAAACGGAATGTCGCGAGTTCGAGCCTTGCCACCCCTGCCAAAACTCCTGAACATTGGTGTTCAGGAGTTTTTCTCATTTGGTGCAGGCGCTCGCCTCCATTGGGAGAATTTCACTACGAGTGAGGAGTACCTTTTCCCGTCTCGAGGTAAGACTTCAGACTACCCAAAAAGTATTGCCAGCCCCCGGCAGTCTCTTCGTAGGCAGCATCAGCTACGGCGAAACCATGATGACCGAAAAGCAGTTTCGTCCCACCCCCAACCGGCGAGAGATCCCAGGTGACATCGGTGCCTTCCCAATGGGGCGGCCCATGCCTCACAATCCAATGCACCCTCTTCCCCGGATTAAGTTCGGCAATCTCCATCCGAAAGACAACCGCTCCGTTGTTAAAGCTAAATTCAGCAATCGAGCCAACCTTTGGCACGGCAGTGACGTGATTCGTCCACCATTGAGCTAGCTCTTCTTGACGGGTAAGCGCGTTGAAGACTTTCTCCGGCGCCGCTTCAATCGTGAGTTCCTGGACAATATCTGGCATGGGTTCTTCCTTTCAATTTGTAACCACTATGAGCTAACACTTAACCAATGTGTTAAGTATAGTATGCTATGGTTGACTCTGTCAAGGGGTAATTTCTGAGGTTTACATTCTTTCAGGTGAAATACAAGGCCAATTCATAGGGTGGCAAGAACCTGCGCGAGCTGATCCAGCATCGATTGCCATCCAGCTTGATGAGAAGATAGCAATTCTTTGCTCGTGAGCCGTTGATGGGTCAAAATGACCTCGGTGGAGGGGCCACGCTCAATAAATTCGACCGTGACCACTGTTTCCACGCCGTGCTTGCTTGCAAATGACCAGCTAAAGACCAGTTTTTCGGGCGGAACGATCTCCAGGTAGGTTCCAAGCATCGAATCGCTTCCATCGTCCAGGTCGAAACGGTATGAACCACCCACCTGCACATCGAGCTGGCTGACGGTCAAGCCTCTTCCGCCCGGTCGAAACCATTGCTGTAACGCCCCTCGCTCGGTCCAAGCGCGGAAAACCCGTTCGCGCGCTGCCGGGAAGCTGCGTCTCAAGGTAAGTGTAGTTGCTCTATCAGATGCTGGTGTCGTCATTCGGGTTTCTCTCCTCTTCAGAAGTAGCTTCCAGGTAGTTTGCCAGTGCGTCAAATTGCGTTTCCCAAAACTGCCGGTATTGCTCAAGCCATGCCGCGGCCTCGCGCATCGACCTGGCGGCGAGGCGAAAACGGTGAACCCGTCCATCCTTCCTGCGTAGGATGAGATCGGCGTTTTCGAGCACACGCAAATGTTTGGAGATCGCCGGGACCGATATCGAGAAAGGCCGGGCCAGTTCCGTCCCGGAAGCTTCTCCACGCGCCAGGTGCTCTAATATGGCCCGCCGTGTGGGGTCAGAGAGCGCCAGAAAAACCGTATCGAGCCGTTGTGATGAATCGTTAACCATGAAGTTAATTATAATAAGTTAAGGGGCTTGTTGTCAAAGACATACCACCGATTTTCCAGGGCGGCCGCCCGGGCCACCCGTACAATACCAAGTAGCCTGTTTTCCCCATCAACGTGTATTGTACGGGCGGCCGCCCTGGCTATATTTGTATTCATCATGTGAACAACCACACAGTTTTTCTGTGAAATATGCACTGTCCATCTCGCTCCCTCCCCGTGTATAGTTGGTAGGTCAAATGCTGTAAGCAGTCAGTTTTGTGAGGGCACGCTTGTTGACCCACAAATGAGAAAAGCTTACGCAGGGAGAAGATTATGTATTCACCTCGCACCTTTCGCTATTCATTCATCCTCACAGGCCTTCTGTTTTTATTCGCATCCTGCTCAACGGGAGGCTCACTCCCCCCAACAACAACTCCTACAGACAGCAGTACGGCACCCGCAACCAATACTCCACCCGTCACCCCCACCGTTACCACCGTCGCCGTGCCACCCACACAAACCTCCTGCCCGGCGGCAGGCACAGCAAGAGCCTGGATAACGGCTCCTCTGGCGCTGGGCAGCCATCAGAACATCGTCTACCTCGTCAGTGAGCATCAAGGCACCGGAACCACCGGCACATTGAAACGCTACGATCTTACAAGTGGCAATAAAACCGAGATCGTCAAGTTACCCGGTGTATACATCTCCGAAGCACAGGTGTCAGCCGACGGACAATGGCTCATCTTTGTTTCACAGGTGAACCTGCAAAGCAGGTTGCAGATGGTGCGCATGGACGGGCAGGGCCTGCAAACGCTCTTCTGCATCGCAAGTGGAAGCATCACTAATGTTCTCTTGTCTGCCAACGAGCAATCGGTCCTTTTCAATCTTTCTGCAGCGCCTCAGGGACCCGTGGGTATATACCTGCTGAATCTAAAAACCGGGATGATACAGTTAGAAGTAAAACCCAGCGATAGTGGAGCGCCCTTACACATGCAGTTTGTTGGTTCGCTCGTTACCTGGCTTGATAATACGCGAGCCTACGTGAGATTTGCGAATTTCGCCATCGCTCCTGACGATAGCCTCGGCCTTCTCGATACCAGTCGCGGCCCCAACCAGAAGATGAGCGATATCACTCCCCTCTTTCAGCAGAAGTTCAGCCCCACTTTCAATTATCCCTGCTGGGATGCTGATAGCAGCTTTGATGGCAGCTCACTCTTCATCAACCAGTGCAGTGGTATCAGCGCGCCGAACTGCAGTGGGTCATGCGTATTGGGGACACGAGAAGGACCAAGCACTATCAATACAGAGCCAGCGTCAGGCGGTTCGCCTAAGACCATCCTCACCAGTCAAACGCTGGGTATCGCGGCAGTACGGGCGATCTCAAGAGGCACGCTGTTACTGCAAGTCGAGAATTTCAGTGTTAACCACCCCATCGATCCCAGTCAGAACGGGATTTGGAGAGTCAATACGGATGGTACCAACCTGACAAGGCTCACCACCGAAGCCAAAGGCACTACGACCTCTCTCTGCCAGTTTTCGCAGAATCCCTGGTCGAATGTCTCGCGCGATGCCACCAGGTACGCGTTTCAAACGCTCACCAGGGGGAGCTATCCCGAAACCTATACGCTGTACACGGCGTCTCTGAATGGCGGCGCGCCTCAATCGTTCGCCTCCATCGCAGATGGAACGCAGTTATCACTTGTTGGCTGGACAACCATGTAATATTGCTGAACCCCTATGACTTTGGTCATGTAAACTATGCTCTTGGAGAGATACCAGGTATAATGGACGTAGGGAGTAGTGAGCATTGCACTATGAGGGAATGGCGCGTGAAGATTGCCCTACTGGAAGACAATCCATCCATCCTTGATTATCTCTCCAGAGCACTGGAAATGATGGGACATACGGTGCATAAATATCCTGACAGCGCCTCGCTCCTGGAGAGGCTGTTTGATGGTGAGAGCGTTCATACTCCTTTACCCTACGATCTCTTACTGGTTGATCTTCTCCTCCCAGGTGATATTTCGGGCTTAGAGGCCATTCACACTATTCGCAGGGCCCTCCCCAAGGAACTCCTACCCATCGTCATCATTTCAGCATGCAGCCAGAAAGAACTGGAGGAGGTGCACAGGGAACTACCCCTGGTACCTATCGTGCGCAAACCTTTCAGAATACAGGAGTTGCTACAAACCATTGATGAGGTGATGGTGTGCTAGCTAGCTAGCGGAGTGGGAGTTCAACGGTAAAGATGGTGCCCTCGCCAGGCGTAGAATCGCACCAGATACCTCCACTATGTCGCTCTACGATATCCTTACAGATGGCCAGGCCAAGCCCCATGCCTCGCTTTGATGAAGTTTGCGCGTCAGGCGTGCGATAAAACGGTTCAAAGATCTGCTTTTGCTGGTCCACAGAGATGCCTTTTCCATAGTCCCGCACGGTAATCACAGCCTTCGTATCAATGCGCTGGAGATGCACGCACACCGGCTGCTCTTCCGCCGAATATTTCAGCGCGTTGCTCAACAGGTTGACCACAACCTGGCCCAGTCGATTACAGTCACCTTGCAGCGTCACCGCCTCACCAGGCGTTTGCAGCTCGATGACGCGATTGGTGAGTAGACACTGGTCCTCAACCACTTCGCGACATACCTCCACCAGGTCACACTGCTGCAACTGCAGACCAACCTTGCCCGCTCGAATACTGCTGAGATCGAGCAGATCATCGACTAAACTATTCAAGCGCTGCGTCTGCTCGTCAATTTTGTGCAGCGCCTCGCTCGTCGTGGCCTGTTCTTTTGAGAGATCCCCCTGTTTAGACATACGACGCAGCGCGATCTGCGCCTGCCCACGAATGGTGGTAATCGGCGTCTTTAATTCGTGGGATGCCATCGAGAGAAACTGATCTTTCATGTGGTTCGCCTGCTCAAGCTGTTTATTGACTCGTTCAAGCTCATCGGCACGCTCGTTCGCTTCTTCTTCGGCGATGAGCCCGCGCATGCGCGCCGCTTCACGCTGTGCTGTAATAAACGCGATAATACAACCAACCACCACGAACGGTAGCACCTGCACCAATCCACTTGAGGTAGTGAGATCAAACTGTTCAAGTGGAGGCAAAGCAAAATAATCGAGTGCAACCGCGCCCAGTAGCACAGAGAAAAGCGCCGGACCAACCCCCCAGAAGAGCGAAACAACCAGAACGGCGAGCACCATTGGCATACCCGGAAAGACGAAATTGTTCGTGAAGATCATCCTTGCAAGCACCAGCAGTAGCAACCCCAGCCCAACGATGGGAATACTTGCAAGATAGCCCGCCAGAGGATGTCGCCACCTGGGTGTTTGAGCTTTGTAGAGTTTGCGTAGCTCTACCCTTTTTTGCAAGCTCATCTGCTTCAGTGGACGGCCTCGCCTGTCAGTCAGGGTCTGTCTCATGCGCTTTTTTCTCTCTTAACAACGCAGATGTTCGATTGTAGTTGAGCAAGTATAACACGTTCGTTGAGTTGCTAGCAAACTCTACTGTTTCTGTTCCACCACGTTGCGACGACTGTGTTCAGTCCGCATAAATTGCCGCTGCATGGCCCCATCATGCATAGCGATCAGTGGGATCTCAGGATGCGCAAGCGCGAAGTGGTGTAACTGGATGAGCGTCTGGCGGCCGGTCGCGTCATCGCTGCTGACTGCGTTCCAGATGAGCGGATGCATGGTGGCCGGGCGCAGGTAGTTCGCCGCCACCCAGGCAGCATCGCCCAGGAGAAACAGGCGCGGCCCATTGGCGCGATTGATAAACATGCCGGTATTTCCCGCCGTATGGCCGGGCAAAGGAACCAGCACAATCGAGCCATCTCCAAACAGATCGTAACTGCTGCGATATCCTTCATAGGCTGGGCCAGCGCAGTCAAATAATTCCAGGGGATTATCGCCCATCAAGTGGCGCGTCAGTCCATGATAGGCATCCAGCAGGCCGAGGCGAGCCGCCTCGTACTCGACACGATTGACGCGCAGTGGCACGCCCGGAATATCAGGTATACCGCTGACATGATCCCAGTGCAGATGAGAAAGCAGGGCGAAATCAATTGTGCCCCGCTCCAGGCCAGGCGATTTGAGATGACTACTCAACGACTGCTCAAATACAAAGTTCGCCAGTGTCTTTCGAAAGAGGAAGGATTGATTGGCGAGGTATGCGTGAACGTCCGCGCAGAGACCCGTATCGTACAGGAATGTAGCCTTTGGATGGCGCACCAGCACGGCGCTGTGCGCGATATCCACCGGAGCCAACAACCCACCGCGCACAGCAACCCACTGAGGCACGCTCGCAGTGCCGCAGCGCAAAAATGTAACCTCCAGATCCGGCAGATCCAACACCTCAGGGCTCTCTTGCGCGTTTGTTTCGGTGAGCTTCAGTGGTTCATCATCCCACGTATCCAACGCAAAACGCTGCGGTAAAAAACTCTTTGCCACTATCCCAACGCCCGCTGCGACACCTGCCAACGTTACCCAATTCCGAAGCTTCATGACTATCCTTCACTCTCGTCTATTTATTTTATACATTATACCTCATCTGCTAAAGGTAATGTAAACCAGAAGGTGGACCCGTCGCCTGGCGCGCTTTTCACGCCAACCTGCCCGTGATGAAGTTCAATGATGGTCCTGCAGATATGCAAACCAAGTCCCAATCCCACGCTGGATCCATTCTGCACCTCTATCCCCGGAGACTGGTAAAAGTATTCCCAGATACGTTCCTGCTCTTGTATCGAAAGACCCGGCCCTTCGTCTCGCACCGATAGCTTCGCTACCTTCCCCTCCACCTGTATCGTAACATCCACCGGACGATCAGCCGCGGAGTACTTGAGCGCGTTGGTCAAATAATTGGTCACTACCTGTCCAATGCGCTCCGGATCAGCCATGATCGGCACGCTTTCCCCCGATGGTAGATGCAAGCGCACCGTACGCTTCAGGAATATCCCGCGCTGATTCTGGACTGTTTCTCGCACAATCTCGGGAAGGTTGCACAGTTCAGGCTGGAAACTCAGCTTCAGCATATTGGCCGAAATACGCGAGGCATCCAGCAGATCACCTACCAGGCGATTCATAAAATTCACCTGACTATCTGTCCGTTCAAGCATTTCCTGTACGGCTTCGATTTTTCCGCTCAATTCATCGGACGATTTTCCCCTGTCCAGTATACGTTTCAACTGCCGTTTCGATAACTGCACATTGCCTTTGATGGTCGTCAAAGGCGTTCTCAGCTCGTGGCTGGCCATACCCAAAAATTCATCCATGCGCCGGTGAGACTTCCGCAGGGCCATCTCGTTCGCGCGCGCCTCCGCCCGATCGCGCAAAAGCCTCTCTCGCTCGATTACCAGTGCCGCCAGTTTCGCCACCGCTTTGGCCAGCGCGATCTCCTCCTGCGTATATTCGTGATCCAGGCTGCCATAATCCAGCGTCATGATGCCCGCGAGCCGACCCGCCAGCATCATGGGTACGCATAACATGACACGTACGCCGTAGTTGTTCGGCTGATCTTTGAAAGGGGGTTGTGTCATATCCAGAATCAGCGCTTCATCCGCGCGCAGCGCGGCAACCAGCTCTGGCATGGGGTTATCTTCCAGGCTGCTCTCCTGCGCCCGCTGCTCCTCCCACCACTGCCGCTCTTGTTCCGAGGTCAATCCAACAACGGCGACGGCCCGCACGATTTCCGTCTCCGGCTCTACAATGGTGATCCCCACGCGGCGACATCCCAGGACGCCGCAGGTCAGTGCAGCCAGGTTATGGCCTACCTTCTTTATGGCTATCAGTGGATCGGATTCTATTGCTCGCGCCGCGGCACCCTCTTCATCCTCTGCTGGCAGTCGCACCAGTTCCTCCGCCATTGCCAGCAACGCGTGCAGCGACTCGTGGGTTCGCACCTCTAACTCACGTCGTTTGGTCACATCGCGCACTACCATGACGCCGCCGACAATTTGCTCCTGCGAATCACGCACGGGCGCACCGGTCACATTGACGTGCAAATCATGCCCATCCAACGTTTGAAAGATGATATCAGGCGCATTGGCGCCTTTAAGC
>VBHV01000304.1 GCA_005881995.1 Chloroflexota bacterium
TGGTAAAACGGCTCCTTGTAATGCCAGTCGATCATAGACTGATGTCCGCCAGCATTGTTGACATCCACGATGTAGCCGTCGGGGACAGCGGGATGGAGCAAGATTTTATAGTAAGGTGACCAGTATGCCCCCGCCTGCAGCTGTCCCACCTCGAGAAGACACACCCCCATCACCACCGCCGCCAGTAACACCACTCGTTTAGCGCTGAGCAACAAAACGGCCAGAGTCAGCACGGAGAACCACACGAGCGGTGGGAGGGAAAAATAGGACATGGCGGAGAAGCAAGCAATGCCAGCCAGGCTGCCGATGATGTCATAGGTGTAGGCGGTAAGTGGCTTGACTTGCGTGAATAACTGGCCAAAGGAACGAGCCAATGGAATAAAGCAGAGCACTACTATCCCAAAGACGATAGGCAAAATGATAAAGCTTTCTTGATTGCCCGCTTCGCCTGCTCCATAGTAGAGTACCTGGACCGAATTGATGTACAACTGGAACTTGAAGTGAGCAATAATGAAAACCATCAGCACCACCAGCACGGGAAAAGGTGGAAACCAGAAGCGTTGGCGGCGCGCTGCCAGCATGCCCAGGCCGATGCCCAGGAACGAGGCCAGCAGGATGAAATTATTGAAGTAGCTCAGGTAGCGCACGTACGAGGGGATCCAGCGAATGCAGAGCAACTCGAAGAAGAGCATCGTGAAGGAAACAAGGAAAATACGTGCCCGTTTATCAGAGATAAAGGGATGCTCCGGTGAAAAAAATTCTAGAAGTTGGGAGAAGCTTGCGCGTAATTCGGCAAAGCCTGTGGAGAACGAATTCCTTTTCGGAGCGGGTTCTTTCTGCTCGATAGTTGTTGAGTCACTTGACTCTTTTTCCGCTACCGGAAGCTGTTCGTTCTCTAAAGAGGCATCTTTCATGGTCTATCCTTTCCATTTTCTAATGCATAACCACCAGGTCTTTCAACCACCACGGGCACATGCTCTCGTCTATACGGTCCATTTTCTATAATGCCACTGCCACTTACTCTAGTGCCTAATCAAGAAACGAAGAAGCACGGGAGAAGGTGACATGGCATGCTTAATGGGCCATCGAGTGAAGAAAGGGATAGTCATACTTGACAATTGGCCCTCAATCGTCCATGTTTGATGTACAGTTTGCTGCTGAATTTTCACAGGCTTTAGCGGCTCTGCTACACAGCTTGAAACGATCGGCGAAAAGAACATTGCCACAACAGGAGAAAGCATCATGAAATATTTCGTCACTGGAGCCACCGGTTTTGTAGGCAGTAACGTGGTACGCCAGCTTGTAGCCATGGGGCACGAGGTAGTGGTGAGTGTGCGCAACCCGGTGAAAGCCCAGGAGCTTGCCGATCTCGGTGTCTCCATTCACCAGGGTGATGTCACCGATAAGGAGAGCATGCGCGCTCCTATGCAGGGCGTAGATGGCGTTTTTCATATCGCTGGCTGGTATAAAATCGGCGTGCGAGACAAGAGCGACGGGGAAAAGATCAATGTCCAGGGGACGCGCAACGTGCTGGAATTGATGCGCGAGCTGGGCATTCTCAAAGGAGTCTACACCAGCACGCTGGCGGTCAACTCTGATACACATGGCAAACTTGTCGATGAAAACTACCACTATTCCGGTCCGCACCTGAGTGAATACGACCGCACCAAATGGGTCGCGCACTACCAGGTAGCCGAACCAATGATCGCCGCCGGATTGCCTCTGATGATCGTCATGCCCGGCCTGATCTATGGGCCAGGAGATACGAGCAGCGTGCGCACCACCTTCATTCAATACCTCAAGCGCAAACTGCCCCTCATGCCAGCCAGGACCGCCTATTCCTGGGCGCACGTCGAAGATATCGCGCGCGGCCACATCCTGGCAATGGAAAAAGGCAACACCGGTGAAAGCTATATCATTGCCGGGCCTACCCACACCTTTGTTGAAGCCATGCAGCTTGCGCAAAAAATCACCGGCATTCCCGCTCCACGCATTAAAGCTGCCCCCGCAATGATGAAAATGATGGCGGCAACCACGAGCGTAGTCGAAAAGGTCATTCCAGTTCCCCCTGATTACAGTTCCGAGTACCTGCGCATCAGCGCAGGCGTCACCTACATCGGCAGCAACGCCAAAGCCAGGCGCGCATGGGAATATAATCCTCGCCCACTGGAAGAAGGGCTGACAAAGACGTTGCAGCATGAGATGAAGTTGTTGGGGAGGAAGTAAACATGCCAGGGCGAGGGCAAGCCTCGCCCCTACAATATACGGTGGGTGTTCCGCTCGTGTATTGTAGGGGCGAGGCTTGCCCTCGCCCTGGAACCCTGGACTACACGCTTTTCTTTCTCCCCCGCTTCCCAGAAAGCCCGTACACCCGTTCCACCTGCTCGCCTGGTTGCTGGCTTGCTTGACTTGTTTCACCAGCAGCACGTCTTTTTGCTCTGCTTCGTTTGGCTGGTTTCGGGCGGGGGCCATAGAGACGCTCTGCCATTTCCTCGACCGTCTCCATGACCTCTTTGAGCACTGGCTTTTGCTGAAAAAAGATGACCTCGCTTCCTGAATCCGAAAACGCATCTTCGGTGATTTTCAATCCCTGGTACACCAGCAGCAGCAGGTGACGACAGTTGGCAGCGCGTACCTTTTCTATCTTTCGTCGTAAATAGTCTGGATGCCAGAAGCCGACTAACTCAATCAGAATTTTGCGGGTCTCATCCTGCTCGTCAACCAGCAGAAAGTCAGGGATCATCACCGTATCGCCAAGAAGCAGTACCTCACTTTCACGAAAGAGCCGCCAGTGGCCTCGTTTCCCGCCCATCTTTTGCTCAAATTCGCGGGCAAAGTCTGCTTCTAAACGGCTGTCGAACGCGCCGCTCTGCTTAAAATGCGTCTGTAAAGAGGAGCCTGAGTCCAGCCGATAGGTGACAGCGCTTCCTGCTGACGGTGGATGCACTGCCGCGACCATGCGCCAGGTATCACACAATAAGAGAGCAGGCAGAAAGGCTGCGAATTGCCTGCCATAGCGAAGTGTCGAGGTGACAAACGGCGAGATCGGCCCGTCCAGATCAATGCGGTAGCCGCCTTCTGGGAGAGGCTGTGCCCAGAACATCAATTTGAAGAGCTTGATGTAGCGCCACAGGTCTTTGTATGTGGTTGTTTCCTCTATGGTATGGTCTTTCGAAACAGGACTGTTTTCTGTCTGGGATTTCCACAGGTCTTTATTATAAGAACTATGTGCCTCGATGCGCACCTGGCTGGCCCAGTAGAGTACACCGCGCGCCAGCTCCAGGTTATAGCGGGTGATCAAACCCGCCGGTGTCCATTCCGGCCCCGCGTCTGTAAGAAGATAGGTTGCCGGTCGATCCGCAAAAAGTGTTGCCTCCACCTGTTCCGGAGAGATGGCCAGTTCCTTTGCTACGCTCTCCACCACTTCGTAGCGTGTCTGCTGGTGGAACAATTGGGGTGCCCTAAACACGGGGCCGCTTGCGAAGAGCAGTTCGCGCAACTGGACTGGAGCAAGAGGAGTTGCCAGAGGTGT
Source organism: Chloroflexota bacterium (assembly GCA_005881995.1). The sequence goes on from VBHV01000304.1 coordinate 3,533, forward strand.
AAAAGTTGCCGCGTCGGTGAGTACTTTCGCCATGCCGCGCAACACCACGTAATCTACGCGATCGCCTATATAGGTATCCAGCGTCCTATCCCAGGCCGCCAGCGACTGACCTATGTGCTGCCGCAATAAAGCGATCAGGTCTTGTGCAGTTTGCTGCCAGTGGAAGTCATGTTCATCAAGCATGTCGATGGACAGTTCCGACTTGCGTAGTTGTAGTCTCGGTCTGACGAGGTCTGCCGTGAGCACTAGTTCTCCTCCTGTCGTCTACGCCGCTGCGCCTTGCTCTCTTCTATGGTCTTGCGCGCAATCACTTCAAAGAGTACCGCCTGCTTGTTCTCGACTTTGCGCAGCACTCGCCCCAGGCGCTGGATATACTCGCGTGATCCCGATGTACCACCCAGCACGATCGCAATCTTCGCTTCCGGCACATCGATCCCCTCGTTGAGCACTTTAGAAGTAACGATCACGCGATAGTGTCCTGTTTGAAATCCATCAAGAATATGCTTGCGCTCGGCCGCGTTGGTTTCGTGCGTAATCGCTGGCACAAGATGGCGGCGGGCAATATCGTACACCATCGCGTTGTGTTCGGTAAATACCAGCGCTCGCTCGGTGGCATATTCGCACAGCAGCGCATCGAGCGCGGTGAATTTCCCCTCACAGCTTGCCAGTAGCTGCAAAAGACGATGCCGCGCAAGCAGGGCACGACGCGCATGCGAGTCAGAGGCAGAGAGGCGCATCAATTCCATCAACCATCCTGGACCATATTTCCGCGGTAACTGCCGTTCGCGAACGTATCCCATGTAGATGGCATAGTCGGCGTCATAGCGCGCCCGCTCTTCTGTCGAGAGGTCGATGCGCAGGCGTTGCGTGCGGTAGTGCGCGAGCTGCTGCCCGACGAGATCCTCGATGCGCTTGGTATAGACAATCGGTCCGATCAAATCGTCCACCCGCCAGCGTCCCCTCGTCTGT
>VBHV01000305.1 GCA_005881995.1 Chloroflexota bacterium
ATACCCTGGAGGCTCCCCGCTGATGATCCGAACAGCCTCCACCTCGTCAACCGGAGCTTCCTCCTTTAGCCCGGCCCATGCGCTACTAGACTTGACGACATTCCGTGACGGTAGTATACCATTACACCTGTGAAATCCACGTGAAACTGGACCAACAATCCTTGTATCGGGTAAAAAAGTATACTTCAATAGGTAGAACGAAACAGAATGCTGCAAAGGTGCAATGCAGTGGGAAACTCAGGCATGACAACGGCTGGGAAATAATGTAATATAGCAGGATGTAGGGGCCCAATTCATTGCGCCTCCAGATATCTGTGTGCATGGAAAACATAGCTTCTTGGATAGGAATACAAGTATGAACAATGACCTGGTTGGTCGTACTATCAATGGCCGTTATAAATTGATCGATGAACGTGGAAGCGGCAGTTTTGGCTCGGTCTATATCGCGCGCGATATGCTTACCAACTATCTCTACGCCGCCAAGATTATGCATCTTGACCAGGCGGAGGATAGCGAATTACTCGAACGGTTCAAACGAGAAGCTTATATCCTGCAAAGATTGAATGATCCCCATGTGGCGCGCCTGGTAGACTATGGCAACGATGGCGGGATTTACTTCATTATTTTGCATCATATCGATGGACAGAACCTCAAGTGGTATATCGAGACCTACGGGCCAATGGAAGTATTGCGCGCCCTTAACTACATCATTCAGGCTGCTGAAGGCCTGGATGCGGCGTTCAAGGCGGGCATCGTGCATCGCGATATTAAGCCGCTGAACATCCTTGTCAGTAACAAGGGCGTTGTGAAAATTGTGGACTTCGGATTATCGCGCAGCATGGACACTCCAACGATTACCACATCTAATAAATTCATGGGAACGGCTTACTATAGCGCTCCGGAACAGGTACAGCAGGGTCATACAGCCGATGTTCGCGCTGATCTCTATTCGCTGGCCGTCGTCTTCTTCGAGTGCCTGACCGGTCGTCCGCCATATGCGGGAGGAACGATAGTAGACATTATCTTCAAACATCTCAATGACCCGATCCCGTCGATCAACCGCCAGCGTCCCGACGTCCCGCCCGAAATAGATTCATTTCTGCAACGGGCTTTAGCCAAATCGCCCTACGCGCGCTACCAGACGCCGCGCGAGTTTATCAGCGCGCTCGAAGAGGTGCAACAAATCATACGCGGGCCTGTCTCGCGGCCAATCCAGGCGCGCCTGGTGATCGTCACTAGCGGGCAAACGTTTCCATTGAATGGGGAAAAGTTGATCATTGGACGCGAAGACCCGAAACATGAGATCCACCCGGATATTCAGATCGATGACCAGACCATGACACTGGGACGCAAACATGCCCGGCTCCTGTTTCAGGATGGCAAATGGATGGTAGAAGACCGTAACTCACGCAACAAGACCCGCTTAAACGGGAAGAACTTATCTCCCTATGAGTTGCAGCCGCTCAAGGATGGCGATACCCTCCATTTTGGCAGAGTTGAAGCGCGTTTTGAGATGCGCTAATCCTGAGCGAGAGGAACATCCATGTTCTCAAAACGCGGATTGACGACGCTGCTGTTAGGCGTCGAGTTCATGAACGAGTGGTTCAGCAATCTACTGGCCGCCATCCTTCCTGCGGTCAAGTCCGCGCTTGGCTTGAACTATATCCAGGTCAGTTTTCTCTTCACCGTCTTAGAAGGAACCGATGTCATCAGTGATGGCATCTTCGGCGTAGTTGGAGATATCTGGCCGCGCCGCTTGCTCATTGTGATTGGAACGATTGCTGCCGGCCTTGGCCTGATCTTGATGGGGATTGCGCCCGGCTATCTCGTCCTTCTGGCCGGTGTCGCGCTGCAGGGCTTTGCTGGTGGCCCCTTCGTTGGTTTGAGCCAGGCATCACTAATCGATGCCCATCCCGGACGACACGATCACATGATGGCGTGGTGGTCAATCATTGGCAACCTGGGCTTTCTCGTCACTCTGTTGACCGTTGCCGTCGCCTACGCTCTCGGCATCGATTGGCGACCACTCTTCGTTACAGGTGGCATCCTGTTCATCCTCTATGCTCTCTTCCTGACACGCCTGCGCTTCCCGCAACCAGGACTGGCTCAAGAATCAGGCAAAGAAGGAGCAGAGATAGCTGAGACAACAGGGACAAGAGAGACAGCAGAAACACCATCTATCTCGAACTGGGCCGCGCTCAAAACTGCCATATTCAACCTGGCGCTGCTGCGCTGGGCGCTCATCTTGCCACTGCTGGAAATGCCCGTCAACGCATTTATCGTGCTGTATTTCCATGACGTGGTAGGACTAAACGCCGTCGCCGCCAGCTCAACCCTACTGATCATCATTATCAGTTCTCTTGTTGGAAAAGCGCTGCTTCCCCTGCTGCTGCGCTTTACAACAGGCATGCGCTTGCTGAAAATAGGCGTCTGGATAGGCCTTGCCAGCTTTGCTGCATTTCTACTATTCCCCAACGTGCTGGTAAAATGCGTGCTACTCGCAATATTCGGCCTCGTCGAATCAAGCTGGCACACGCTCGCCCAGGCTCAGGCCTATGCCACGCAGCCAGGAAAATCGGGCGTTGTGCTAAGCGTGACCTCACTCATCTCACCCGTAACAAGTTTTCTCCCTCTCTTAGTAGGTGTAATCGCTGCGCAGGCCGGGCTTGGCTGGGGATTGGCTGCGCTGCTGGCCGGTCCAACCGCGGCGGGGATATTGTTGATTACATCAAGATAGTGAATTACGAATACTTGCAACTAATCTCTACAAAGCGTATTCTACGTAATAGCTCCTGGTAAGAAATGCTTTCTTTATCATCGCCTTGAGATAATCATGAACGGAGAGCAGCGATGGGCATGATCAATGATGGCCTGTCATACTGGCAGGCCGAAGCAGGTGGTATTTCACTCCTCGAAATGACGCCCGGCGAACTCTTAGATCGCCGCGCGTCAGAGATTCCTACGCAAGAAGCGCTTGTCTACTCGTGCTACCCCGAATTCGGAGGCGCGCTCGACATTCGCTGGACGTATCAAGAGTACCGCGAACGGGTCGATGCCGTAGCACGCGGCCTGATGGCGCTCGGCCTCAAAAAAGGAGAGCATATCGCCGTCTGGGCTATCAATCTTCCAGAGTGGCCACTGCTCGAACTGGCGGCATCGAAAGCCGGACTGGTGCTCGTCACCATCAACCCCGTCCTGCGTGCGCAGGAAGTGGAGTATATTCTGAGACAGGGCGATGTGGCCGCGCTCTTCTTCATGGCGCGCGTGCGCGATCATGATTGCCTGGCTACTATACGCTCCATGATTACCCCTGGCACGCAACACGGCGCAGTCAACAGCGAAACGCTACCCCAGCTGCGCTACGTCAGCCTGCTGGGCGCTCCCCCGCAAGGTTTGTTGGAGCAGGAAGGCTGGCGGCCCGCGCTCTTCCGCGAGATGGTCGCCGCCGGTGAGCAAGTCGGCCTCGATCAGCTGCATGAACGCCAGGCATCGGTCAGTCCAACCGATCCCGCGCAAATCCTCTATACCTCCGGTACAACTGGCTTTCCCAAAGGAGCTATTCAGACCCAGCGCGCTATTCTGAATAACGGCAGGATTTTCGCGCTGAGCTGGGGCATTCACCAGGGAGAGCACGTATGTACCGCCATGCCATTTTTCCATGTAGGTGGCTGTGTGCTTGGTATTATGGCCTCGCTAGGAGTAGGCGCGACCCTGCATCCCTTGATCGCCTTTGATCCCGTCAAGACGATGC
>VBHV01000325.1 GCA_005881995.1 Chloroflexota bacterium
ATAAACGACAAAAAAGTGCCGGAGATTGGCCCGGCGAGCCACAAGAGTCGGGCAACCCCAGGTTTCGCCTGGCTGTCCTCGTCTCCGGTTCCGGCAGCAATCTACAGGCCTTGATCGATGCCATCGAAAGCAAAGAACTGCCAGGCGTAGAGATTGCGCTCGTCGTCAGCAACAACATCGACGCCTACGGCCTGGAACGCGCCCACAAACATTCCCTTCAATCCATGTATCTACCCTGGAAGCATCGAGAAGAAAGCGAAGCCAAACTCACCACCTGGCTACAACTCTTCCACGTTGATCTCATCGTGCTGGCTGGCTGGATGCGCATCCTCAGCGCGAACTTCCTGGCGCAATTCCCCCGCCGCGTCATCAACATCCATCCCGCCCTCATCCCCGACGATGGTACCGGCAGCACCTACACCACCCGCGACGGCACAACCATCCCCGTCTTCCGAGGCCTCCACGCCGTTCAACAGGCCCTCGACGCCGGTGTGAAAGTAACCGGCAGCACCGTCCATTTCGTCACACCCGAAGTCGATGCCGGTCCTGTTATATGCCGCGAAGAGGTGGCGATTCAAGAGGGGGATACCGAAGAATCGCTACATGAACGTTTGAAGGCGCTGGAACACCGGTTGATTGTGAAGGCGGTGAGGAAACTTGCTTCCTGATTCAACTCCCAGCAATAGAAAGACCATAGTCATTGGTGGCATTATGGTTGATTGACTCGCGGCGAATTCTTCCTTCTGCGACATAGCGACGTAAAGCGGGGACGGCCCGGACTATAGCCGTTCGATTGTCTCCTGGTGGCCCCTACTCAATCAGGTCGAAGCTGAGGGTCGCGGTCTCGTGACCCGATTCGACCAACTTACCTTGCCCGCGCACGTCCCGGTAGGTCCCAGTCCCGCCCGTGATGGCCAGGGTCTTCGCAGGTGGCGGGCTGTTCAGGAATTGCGTCATGATGTCCCCGCGCGGCAGGGAGAACGTCACCGTGCAGTTCTCCTCGGGCTTGGCCACGTCGAAGAACACGCACGAGCCCCCGTCGTACCCGACCTGGGTACGGGCATCAGGGGTGAACACCAGGTCATGCAAGATCATCTCGTCTCCCTGACTGGGCCCAGGGGCACCCAGGTCGAGGAAGGTGTCCTGCCCGATGAACTTGACGAGGAAATGGAGGTGGGTGGTCTCCGCCGAGGAGGCAGCGGCCGACGTTGAAGCTGGCCTCAAGGAGACCAGGATGCCCCCCAGCACGAATCCAGGGACGGCAACGGCTAGGATAAGGGCCCACAATTTCGTTCGCATGGCTTTCTCTCTTTCGCTTGTGTGAAGTAGATGACAACCGCTATCTGTCCGCACTCCTATCGTAAGGAGGCTTTGTGGGTCTTGGAGCAAGGACACCTTTCCCTCTGGCATAGAGGTAGATCCACAGCCATATACCAAGACTAACGCCACCCAACAGGTAAGCGCCCAATACATCGCTTGTCCAGTGGTCGCCTAGATAGACCCGCGAGGTACCAACCAGGACCACCAGCAATCCTGAAAGAATCAGCAACGCGGTACGCCACCAGTGATATCCCTTAAACAGGATGATACCGTAGGTAGGCTTTCTAAATCACAACGTGCGTCGCACGGATGACACCGTACTTGCTCCTCTTGCCCTCGGCCACAATCACGACTCCTTCTTGCAACTGCTGTACCAGGGCAGGAGCAACCTGCTCGCCTGAATGCCTGAAGATAATCACGCTGTCATCTACCCGTACAGCAACAGGCGTGGTGTCACCTGTCATCTGATGAGGGACCGTTCCTGCAATAATGTACCTATCTTGCTTCCCCAACTGCAAAGCAACTTCTTTCACGGTTACTTTGTGTGCCTGTTTCAAAAGTGTTCTAATCAGTTCGGGTGGTTCGTGCTGCATCACCTCAACAGGCGTGTCATGTTGTGTGGTATCTTCGTTTTTATGCTGTAGTGATGCAGCAAGCGGCTGTTCAAACAACGTACCGTCATATGCGCCGGGAATTGCCACCTGCACGGCACGCGGCATGGCATCGAAGCGATAGGTGATCATCACCTGTTGCGCGTCTTCATTTTGGAGAGCTTTACGATCTGATTTGCTCAGGTAGTCTTTGAGACTTACGGCGCTTCCATCCAGTTGCAAGTCGATCGAAGCCGGGACACTGAGAGTTATACTGGCTCCATGGAAGTGTTGGGCTGTAACGTTATCGGGTTTGCGCCGGAACAGGAGGGAGGCAATCTCCTCCAGCGTTGTCAAGGCATTGCCTGCTGTAATGACGCACACATCGAGCAGTCCATCATCAAGATAAGCGTCAGGCGTCATCTGTACGATATTAGCATAGCGGCGCGTGTTGCCGATGATCACCTGCAAGGCCTTCCCTTTCCAGACCGTGTCCTGCTCATGTTTTTCGCCTCGGATGCGTATCTCCATGGGGAAAGGATGTTGCCTGGGGAGTTCTTCGGCAGCCGAAAGTCCCACCGCCAGGGGACCGATCCGGTACTTGAGAGGTTTGGAGACGTGCCCCATGATGGCGGCATCGATACCCAGACCTGCCATCAGCAAAAAATGCTGCTTGCCTTTGGAGGATGCTTTCGCCATCCTCCCACCTGCTTTCTTCCCGTTCTTCTGTTTCTGCTGCTTCCCATTATCTTGAAGCTTGTCAGCAAAGGTAAGCCCTCGCACCTCGACATGCCCGATATCAATCTTGCGGGTTTCGCTGTTGAGAAGCGTCAGAGCAGCTTGAAGAGGATCATTGGGCAGGCCAATTTCAGCGGCCCAGACATTGGCAGTACCACCAGGGATGACGCCGATCATGCTCGAACACCCCCTGGCACTCATCACCCCATTGAGAACCTGGTTGATGGTTCCATCGCCACCATAACCTACTACCAGGTCATAGTTCGCTTTAGCTGCCCTGGCTGCCAGTTCCATGCTGTGCCCGCCATACTCTTTAATGGCAATTTCTGTTTCCCAACCAGCCGCCGACAGTACGGCAATAAGCTCCGTGAGCCTTGCCACGTTCTGCCCTGCGTGCGGATTAATCACCAGGCAGGCTCTTTTGCCTTTCATTTTCGTGTTCCTCCGTTCTGCTCACTCCAAGCAGTGGCAATCCCAGGTCGCGCACTTTCATCAACACACTGTGCAGCGCAGACTGGTCGACATTGATCCCCGAAATGATGGCCTCTCCATGCTCGACATTGGTGATGGTGAAACCATCAAACCACTCGTTCCACTGTTGACCGAGATGGCCCTTGACACGGATGAGATACAATTCTTGTGCCATGCGCATATCATCCTTGTTCGCACAGCGTTTTTTCCAAAGTACTGCTGAAGCCGCACTCTTCGGACCTCTAACATGCCTGGTTTGAACGCATGTGGCTGACCTGTTAACAGTGTAGCCTCACTCGAGGCAAAAGTCATGGCACTTGAGTCGTATTGAGAGGTGTAATGGGCGCAGGGAAGACTACAACTTTGGTAGGAGGAGGCTCATCTTATATTGTTGAGTATGTTGAACAGAGGTTGCACCGCCTGCAACCCGAAAGATACCATGATGAGGAACAGTCCAAAGGCTCCCAATGGACAAGGTAAGTGTGGGAATACCGAATTGGGGGCCCGCGAGAAAAAAACCTCCGGACCAGACTCTTGCTAGCGTCGGCTTCGCACCACGACTGTACCCGCGGCCCGATCACCCAGTCGCTGGCGAAGCGGTGAATTCCAGATCAGAATCGCCCCAACCAGGTACGCGAACAGACCATCAACGATCCGCAGAAGGTTGCGGATAATTGACTCCCGCCAACTGATAGGAGAGCCATCGGCCTTGACCACACGAAGGCCAAGTGCCATTTTCCCCAAAGTAGCTCCCTGGGTCGCCTCCATTACAATAAAGTAGAGTATCGAGAGCAGACCAATAGAACCGCCCCAGGCGCCTGGTGCATCTCGAAAGGGAAAAAAGAGAAGGCCACTCACCGCTCCGATAATCAAACCATCGATGAGGTAGGCAAGAAAACGTGGACCCACACTCACGTAATCGATCTGTGGTTGTCCATACTGTGGCTGTCCGTATTGCGGTGGTTGACCATAGTACTGCTGCTGCCCATACTGCGGTGGCGGTTGTCCATACTGTGGCTGTCCGTATTGCGGTGGTTGACCATAATATTGTTGTTCATCGGAGGGCTGCTGCCTCCGGTTAGGATCTTCAGACATCGTTCCCTTCCTTGTAACTCTTCATAGACGCTCTGTATCCATGCTTGTTATCAGTATAGCATATGTCCGGGTAGTGAAAATTTGTGCCATCGACGCAGCAGGGCTATTGAATAGTCGTCCTGGCAATAATTCACAGACCCTGGGAGCATTTTAAGGAACTATTGCTAATGCACATTGTTAAGAGTTAGTGCAATCCGAT
>VBHV01000326.1 GCA_005881995.1 Chloroflexota bacterium
TCGATGAATGTCGCCCGGCGCGGCAAAATGAGCCCCATGAGGAAGGCACCAAACACGGGATGAATGCCAATCGCGTTGGTGGTGTAAGCTGACAGCAACAGCAGAACGAGTGTCAGCGCGACCAGCAAGTGCCGCGAGAGAAGGTGCCGACTGGTATAGGCAAGCAGGGGACGCACAATGCCTAGCATGACGCCAATAAAGAGCACGGTGAGTCCTACAGTCAACAGGCCTGAGGTCACGCCTTGAGCATGGACGACGGCGATCACCAGGGCCAGCAGACACCAGGCTATGATGTCATCGACGGCAGCACAGGTAAGGGCCAGGGCTCCTATTTTGGTGCCCAGCATTTTTTTCTCTGAGAGCAGACGCGCCAGCTCCGGAAAGGCGGTAATTGCCATCGCCGTTCCGACCAGGAGCATGAAGGATACCTGGGTCGCCTTTGGCCCGGCAAAAGCGGGGTAGAGCGTGAATGCAAGCGAAGCCCCCAGGATGAGTGGGAGCAGGATGCCACTGAGGGAGGCAACGATGGCCTTGCGGCTCTGGCGAAGCATCATCTGCGTGTCCAGGCGCGATCCCAGGGAGAACATGTAGAAGACGAGACCAATATCACCCAACGTTTGCAGCGTTGGAAGGGCGTTGGCGGGAAATACCATGGCTTTGATACCAGGCAAGAAGGCACCCAGCAAGGAAGGCCCCAGCGCAATGCCTGCCAGGATTTCACCGATGACCCACTGCTGACCAATACGCCCCGACAAATGACCGAAAATTTGCACTACGATCAAGATGACGATAAGTTGGAGTAGGATTTGTCCTGTAAGCACGTAGATCTCCCTCCAGGCCGCTCTCATTGCATCTCGGCGTTCTGCACGGAGAGGATAACCTCTCGACACGGTGTGTCATTTTCAAGGATACACCAGGGCCTGGACTATGTCTACATCCTTTCTCACAAGAAGCCTGCGAAATAGCTCACTTTTTCGTCTGCCACACGTTGAGGATGATGTAGGCGTCCTACTATTGAGACGATGAGAAGCTCATTTTTTCGCGCTACGTAATCTAACGAGGAAGGCCTGATCTTTGTTAGAGGCGCTGCACGCGGTAGCGCAACTGGTCACGCGATAGACCGAGCAGCGCAGCCGCCTGCACCTGGTTGCCATGGCAGCGTTCCAGGGCTTCTTGCACCAATCTCGTTTCAATAGCACCTAGAAACGCTTGCAGATTTATGCCTGTGGAAGGAAGGTGTATGTGTTCTTCGACTTCGCGCAGGTCCTGACCGGCAATGCTCCTTGCAGCGCGCATCTCGTTGGGGAGATGCTCGGGGCGAATCTCTTGCTCATCGCACAGAATCTGGCCACGTTGAATAACGCTGCGCAGTTCACGCACGTTGCCGGGCCAGGAATAGCGCAGCAGGAGTTCCATCGATTCTTTGCTGACACGAAGCGGCCGCGCGTCATCGATCGAGTACATGCGCAAAAAATGCGCTACCAGGAGTTCGATGTCCTCTGGCCGATCTCGTAATGGGAGAATGCGCAGGGGAATTACTTGTAAGCGATAGAAGAGATCATCGCGAAAGGCCCGCCGAGCGACAGCCGCGGCAAGATCGACATTAGTGGCGGAGATGACACGCAAATTGACATGAATCTCTTTCGTGCTACCGACGCGCCGAAAACTGCGCGTTTCGAGGAAGCGCAGTAGTTTGGCCTGCAAGTTGAGCGGCATAGAGCCAATTTCGTCAAGGAAGAGTGTGCCGCCATCCGCGCGAAGAATATAGCCTTCACGCGACATCTTCGCATCGGTGAACGCGCCCGCTTCGACGCCAAAGAGTTCGGTTTCGAGCAAGGTGTCCGGCAGCGCGGCGCAGTTGATATCGACAAATGCATGAGCGGCGCGGCGACTCAATGTATGAATAGCGTGGGCCAGCACATCTTTGCCCGTGCCGCTTTCGCCTTGCAGCAGCACCGTTATATCGGGGTAAGCAGCTACCTGCCGCACCTGGGCGGCGAGTTCCCGCATCGCATCGCTGCGACCTATCACCAGGCCAGCGCTGGCAGCCAGGTCGTCGAGTTGCGTCTCTGTGGACGATGCATAATCAAGAGAAGCCTTTCCTCCCCTCACACTTACCTCCCATAAAATAACAAACGAATTTTCCCTACGCCACTCCCGGCATTTGCTTCTGATCCTTTTGACGTTTATGGCGATGCACTTTATTCAATTCCTTCTCTGACCCTCTCGACTAACCGGCTTTCGCGTACGCTTTGTGGCCTGAGCTGATGGACAATGGCTGAGAGGGTTGAGAAGAGCTGGATGGTGAGGAAGCGACAACCCAACCGTACCCAAATACAAAGGTAGCGCCATTCCCACCATTGCCCCATTGCGAATCTGTTTCGATAGGAGCTGGCGAAGTAGATTGACCGGCAGCAGCATAGGCGGCAGGCGTCGCCGACTCCCAGCGCTGCATGGCAGGTACAGTTAAGTCTGGAGTAACTCCGCCCACTGAGGTATTCTCTCTCGAAGCCGGTGGAGGTTCATTCATCGTTTCAAAAGTCGGCATTGAAATAGTGACAAGTCTCAGAGCGATCAGCTCACCGGCTACCTGGCGTACCTGCTCAGGAGTCATCCCTAATTCCTGGGCGGCCATCTGCAGCGTTATTTGACCATCGGCGCACGTGAAGAGCCGCCATTGCTGAGGCGTCAGCTGGATTTGCGGATTCTCCTGGCGATAGACCGAAAGATCTGCCGGCGTCAGTACCATGTAAGGCTGCATATAGGCTGTATTGACGCGAATTGGAGGAATCGGCGCGGTCACCGGCTGCGGAATGAATAATGACCCGGTTGTAGGTCGTGCCAGCGCATCGGTGTTGCGTTCTGTTTGAGGAGTTGCAGTCGAAAATATTGAAGCTGAGATAGATGAAATAGCTGTGGTATTGTCAAAGAATGTGGGTTCTTCACCATGTAAGGTTAGCATTTCGGACACGGAAGATGGACGCACCCCTGATGGCTGTTGTTGATGGGCGGCAACAGTTCCCACCTTGACCGGCTGTGGAGTATCGTCAGAAGTTTGTGCAGGTAAGAGTGAAGTAACGGAGAGCGCAATCAAAAGACGATTTGCAGGCGGTTGCTGATTTTCCTCAAAATAGAGTTCACCGCTCGTCCACGTGAGCAGCGCTCCGATTACCCGAGAAGTCTCCGACATGGCCCAGCGATACAGGCTCTCCTGGTTGACATATCCCATGTCAATGAAAGCCAGGGCCGAACCAATCTCACGATATTGATCAGCGCCGAGCGAGAGAGCAACTGCTTGACAGGCTTCTCGCGAAATAACTCCGGCTTGGAGCAGCCGCTCCCCCAACGAAACATTTGGCCTGACCGGGCCAACGCACATTACTTGTCCCTGTCGAAACGAGAGTTCTACCGAACGCTCCCCCTGCTTTACGGTCAGAAATCCAGTCTTTCTATACGCCTCTATTCTCTGCAAGACAATCGACAGGTCAAACTTATCTAACGAACCTATGAGTGACACTAATTCACCGCCCGTCCAAAAACGGCTCCTGACACAAGCACATATCGCCCACTTATCGCGGCGTCATCTACTCGTGCAAGAGACTACTACGAAACGTTGCGATAGCTTCACGATGATATTGAAGGCATAAATGCTATGCCTGCATAACCGACACCATTGTCAGGATCATCGTAAATAGTGTGAGATACACACCCCAGTATCTCTTCGCTTTTTCATTCAGCCGCTGGCCGAATGCTACAGAACCCAGGAGTCGAAAAGGCCTCGTTGCCCCTCGGCGGAGGGAGAGGGATTCGAACCCCCGGGGCTGTTCACCCAACTGTTTTCAAGACAGTCGCAATAGACCACTCTGCCATCCCTCCGAAAGACACTATACCATATGCCCGTCCGATTTGAAAAGGGGACGGGAAAAAAGTCCAGGATAGCGTGTATTTTAACCATATCTGAGGTCTTCTGATGGCAAAATAACCGGCTTGCCAGGCCGCCTGAGGCATTATTCAGCTCTTAGCGACGATAGAGCCATATAGGGTCGTAGGACTTTTGGGATAATGACCGAGCCGTCGGCCTGTTGATACATCTCCAGAATTGCGGCCATGGTGCGGCCCACCGCTAGGCCGGAGGCGTTGAGGGTATGCACATAGTCGGAACGGCTCCCACTGGTCGGGCGATATTTGATATTGGCGCGCTGGGCCTGGAATGCTTCGCAATTGCTGATTGAGGAGACTTCGATATAGCGTTCCTGCCCTGGCATCCATACCTCCAGATCAACTGTTTTGGCGGCGGAAAATGGCAGGTTTCTGGCACAGAGCGTCACAACACGGTAGGGCAATTCCAACAGACGCAAGACTCTCTCGGCATGCGCCACCATCTGCTCGAACGCCTCGTAGGAACGCTGCGGCTCGACCAGTTGAAACAGTTCCACTTTGTTGAACTGGTGTAGGCGCAGTAATCCGCGACTCTGCCGCGATGCTGAACCCGCTTCGCGTCGAAAGGCAGTCGTCCAGGCAACGTAATGCAACGGCAGCGCGCCTTTGGGGGGGATGGAGTCGCTGTGCAGCCCCACAAGCGGT
>VBHV01000327.1 GCA_005881995.1 Chloroflexota bacterium
GCTGAACCGGCATATCATACACTTCGTACTCTCCCGCCTGCAATTTGCGCCGCAGAATCTTCCCCACCGCAGATTTGGGGACTTCTTTGATGAACACGTAGCGTCTGGGGCGTTTGAACCTCGCCAACTGCGGGTTCGCAAGAGCAAACTGGTCGAGTTCCCCGGCAGTCAGAGACGTATCCGCTGGAACAACAAATGCCGCCACGATCTGTCCCCAGCGCTCATCTGGCAACCCGGCCACAGCAACCTCAGCCACCCTGGGATGCTGTGCAAGTACATCTTCAACTTCCAGCGGGTGGATATTCTCTCCACCGGAAATGAGCATGTCATCCACTCTCCCCTGCACCCACAGGTCTCCATCCTCGTCCCATACACCGACATCCCCTGTAAAGTACCAGCCCTGGCGAAGTGCCTTCTCACTCGCATCTGGTCGATGCCAATACCCCTTGAAGGCTTCCGGTGAAGCGAGGCTGACAATCACCTCACCGGGTGTGCTTGTGCCAACTACCTCATCAGGAAGAACGTATCGCGAGGGATCAGGCGTGACGATACGTACCTCCGCGTGAAAGCCTGGTCGTCCAGCGCAGGTAGGTTTGCGATCCAGCCACGAGCAGATTGTGAAGGTATACACCTCAGAACTGCCAAAGTGGTTCACAAAGACTCGCGGACGAAACCGCTCAAAGCAAGCCTGCGTAAGCGTCGAGGTCATTGCGGCCCCTGCATATCCTATTTTGGTGAGCGCTCGCAGATCGTACTGATCGAGTTGAGGGCGGCTCACAAGATCATAGTATAAGGTGGGCACCAGGTACAGGCTTGTAATTTCTTCCTGGGCAAGAAGCTCTAAGGCCGCCTGTGGCTGATAATTGGGCAGCAAAACGAGTTTTCCATTCAGGAAAGTAGTTACCAGCAGCGTGCGCATGCCCATTGTATGATAGAACGGCATCACGCCAATGGTACTCTCAAAGAGCGTATACTGGTTCTGAATAATATGGGCCTCAGCAGCACTTGCTTCATTGAGGTGAGAGCGTGGTACACCTTTAGGACGCCCCGTTGTTCCCGAGGTGTAGAGCATGATGGCAATAGCATCATCGGAAAGAGCCGGCACTGCTTGCAGGGATGCCCCACGCCGCCGCAATTGCTCAAACGTATCCGAGCCGGCGCTTGCACCAACTGCACAAACCCTGGCTGAGCTTTGCGCTTGTTTGAGGGCAGCTTCAATGGTTACACGGTTGTCTTCTTCATAGAAGACAAGGACTGGCTCTGCATCACCGATGCAGTAGACAAGCTCGGCAAGCGACATGCGAAAATTAACGGGCGTATAGATGAGCCCTAGCAACTGGCATGTCCAGTAGATAACCAGGTTTTCGCGGTGATTTTTCAAGACCACCAGCACATGATCACCCTGCTGCACACCTGATTGCTGCACATTGGCGGCGACCGTCGAGACCTCTTCATACAGATACCGGTACGACCAGCGAATCTGGTCGTCTACCACAGCAGTTGCTTCTGGAAATCGCTTGACAGCTTGAACAAAATATTGGGCGAGATGCATGTGCATTCATCCTTCCCAGGGAGTCCTCATTGTCCCCTTATGATGAGGCGCGCATACCCCGTGTGTGTCATCTGCAGTTAGCAACCTACGTTATTTCCCGTAACGCTGACATGATGCCGTGATAGCCTGTGCAGCGACAGAGGTGCCCACTCAGCACATCGACAATCTCCTCTTCTTTCTTCTTACGTCCCAGCACCTCTGCCATAGCCGAGACCACAATGCCCGGCGTGCAAAAGCCACACTGTAAGGCGTGGTTTTGCGTGAAGGCTTGATATACGGCAGGAAAGTCAGGGTGCCTGGCCAGACCTTCTATGGTGGTAATCTCAGCGTCTGTCATGGACACTGCAAGCATGAGGCAGCTTCGCACCGCCTCGCCATTCACCAGCACTGTACAAGCGCCACACACTCCATGTTCACAACCAACGTGCGTTCCTGTCAGCCCGCATTCCTGGCGCAGGAAGTCGCTCAGGAGCATGCGAGGCTCGATCGCAGCGCGATAGCGACGGCCATTCACATGAAGAGTAATCGCTGTCAACGTATCAGACTTGATCCACTCCAAGCTTCAACTCCTTATTAGCAGCGCACAACGACGCTGCGCGTCTAGCCTGCGGCTCAGTGCTCGCATAGGAGGTCCTCCTTTGCAAGTGCGTCCTCATACGCAGCCTCTAAGACAGAAGCGATCAAAACGCTTGCTAACTGCCGGCGATACGAAGAGGATGCTTGATAGTCGTCTGCGAAATCCAGCCGGTTAACTACTGCCCCTGCTATCGCCCTCGCGCGCTCCTTGGCCCAATGCTCACCCACTAACTCTCGCACTTCGTCCACAAGTAGCGGCGTGTCAGCCAGACCACCCAGGCCAAGCCGCACATGCTGCACTTTTCGGTCGCTCCCTAATTTCATCGTGCAGGCGGCGGCCAGAAGAGCAAAATCGCCATGACGCCGCCGGTACTCCTTGAAAGCCATACCCTCGTCAGGGACAGGGAGCCGCCACAGCGTTTTCGTCAGCATCTCGCCTGGCTCAATTGCCGTGGTGAAATAGGACTGAAAAAACTCCTCTGCTGCCACCCGCCGTTCGCCGCGTGTACTTTGGATAATGGCGGTCCCACCCAACGTGAGAAAGAGCAATGGAAGCTCGGCAGATGGATCTGCATGTGCCAGGCTTCCCCCTACCGTTCCCTGATTTCTTGTTTGCGGGTGTCCAACATACGTCAGTGCTGTATGAATGAGCCTGGTACGCTCTTCCTCTAGAGCGTATCGTTCAAGCTGCCGCTGCCGCACCAATGCTCCAACTTCCAGAAATGCAGCGCCAGGGCCCTGCGCAGCCACCCCTGCCAGGTTCGTTTCCAGTGGCCCTAACGTTGCTAAGGCAACAAGCCTATTTATGTCAAGCAGCGCCTTTGGTTGTGCCAGCCGCATATTCAACATTGGGAGCAAGCTCTGACCACCTGCGAGAACTTTGGCTTCGAGATCACTATCTGCCAGCACGGAGAGAGCTTCATCCAGTGTATCGACACGAATATAGTCAAATGCGGATGGTTTCATGGGGCTCCCTGGCCATTCTCTTAGATTCAGCCTGCAACGCTGCTGTAAGCGATGCGGGCAGCTACCGACTGCGTCGGTCAGCAGGCTGAAAGGAACGACTTTTCGACTGTTCAACATTCCTCTGGCAAAGCAAATCCCAAAGCCGTGTTGGCGAAAGGGGCAAGGTGGTAGGCTCTACACCGAGGGCATCGGCTACAGCGTTGGCAATCGCAGCTCCGGCGCTCATCGTATTCCCCTCGCCAAGCCCCTTCGCTCCAAGTGGTGTGAGAGGAGAAGGTGTCTCCTGGTGTGCGATTTCCACCGCGGGCATTTCGCCGACTGTCGGGCAAAGATAATCCATGAACGATCCGTTCAGCAATTGGCCCTGCTCGTCATAGACCATCTCCTCAAAGAGCGCGCTGCCAAGTCCTTGCGCCAGGCCACCTAAAATCTGACCGTGAGCCAGCCTGGGATTCAGTAACCGCCCCGCGTCGTGGACGGTGATGTAGTCCAGCACTTTTATTTCTGCGGTTTCGGGATTGATCTCAACCTTGACGACATCGACGAGGAATCCGTAAGTAGCCGATGAATTCACCTGATCTTTTTCGTTCGGTGGAGTGACCGTCGGAATGCTGTAATAGCAGGTCTCATACACTCCAGGTTCGACGCCGCCTGGAAGCTCCGTTGGGCTCCAATGTGTCAATCCGGCCAGCCGTCGAATTGAAAGGCCTGTATCTTTATGGCCATGATAGACA
>VBHV01000328.1 GCA_005881995.1 Chloroflexota bacterium
TATCCGCGCCATAAAAGTACGGGTAGACATTCCAGCTCGCTGAAAGGAAAAACATCAGGCTGAGCAGCATGCCAAAGAAGGAAGCGGGGCGCAGGAGGAAGCCCACCAGCGCACCTATGCCAATGGCGAGTTCTCCAAGCGCCACCAGCGCGCCAAAGAATGTAGCATGCGGGACGGCCACGGTGATCAGAAAATTGTGGATGGGCGATTTATTGGCGAAGGCGATGATCTGTTTTCCAATGTAGCCCGGTGCCGAGCGGTTAAAGTACTGCGGATCGGTTAATTTCTGGATACCGGCATAGATGAATGTGATACCGAGGAAGAGCCTGAGCGGTAAGAGTATGCGCTCCTGGAGGCGGATTCTCTGTGTATTGGATTGGTACCTGCGGTCTTGGAGAGGCAGGTGGGGTTTTGCCTTTCATATTTCCAGTTTGCTTCATTGTGTGTTTATCCTCTGTTTTTATAGCATGCAGAAAAGACGGGCGGTAGGGTATGCTCGTATACGCTCACCAGTATACACAGAATAAATGAGAAAACGATGAAGATTTTTCATAAATTGTAAGATTTTTGTAAAATACCGTCAAGAAGTGGTAAGTGGACTGTGAAGGTTGTTCCCTGACCAACCTGGCTCTCGACGGATATGCTGCCATTGTGGGCGCGCACAATCCAGTCCACGATGGCAAGGCCTAATCCCGTGCCGCCTGCCGCACGCGTGCGAGCAGGGTCGACGCGGTAAAAGCGTTCGAAGATATGCTCCAGGTGGCGCTGTTCTATGCCGATCCCTGTATCGCTGACGCGGAGAATGGCGTTGTTGTCTTTAATTTCGACCTGCAGCAATACCCTGCCCCCACTGTTGGTGTAGGTGATGGCATTATCGATGAGGTTCATGATGACCTGAATAAGCCGCACTTCATCACCGAGAATGGTGGCAGGTTGTTCGGCCTGGACTTCCAGGGTAATACCTTTTTCAGTTGCCAGTGGTTCGGTTGTGGCAGCCACATCGCTAACCAGGAGATCGAGGCGCACCGGTTCTTGTTCGAGTAGCACCTTGCTTTCGTCGGTGCGCGCCAGGGCCAGTAAATCGTTAATCAGGTGTCCCAGCCGTTCGGCCTCGGTATTCACGTCTCGTAGGACGGTGAGATATTCATCGAGAGGCACGGGGCCACGTTGCGCCAGCGCGACATCGGTCATGCTGCGAATGGCCGCGACGGGCGTGCGCAGTTCGTGTGATGCGTCAGCCACGAAGCGGCGCTGGCGGGCGAAAGCTTTTTCCAGGCGCTCGATCATGTCGTTAAAGGTCAGCGCCAGTGTCTGTAATTCATCCTGAGTGTGGGGCACTGGCACACGTTCGTGCAAATCACCCGCTTCAATATGTCGAGCGATGCTGGTCATTTTCTTCACCGGGGCGAAGGAGCGCGCAGCAAGCCAGTAGCTTCCAAAGAAGCTGAGCAGCAACACGCATATGCCGATGATGATAAGTTCAAGTACCGCGCTGCGCAGGGTGGTACTCAGAGAAGTGAGTGATTCGCCGACTTGCACGATGGCAAAGACTTTGCCACTATCTACCAGAGGCAAACTGTAGATGCGCACCGTTTGCCCATTTTTTGCTGTGACCGTTCCTATCCACGAAATGTTATGTAATGGCTGTGACACGCTTATTGATGGCAATGCCAGGTTGAGAAAGGTGGGAGAGGTATAGATTGCCTGACCTGTGTTGTTGAGGATACGCACCAGTGGGCCAATATCGACATTCAGTGGTACCTGGGCTGGACCGGTCTTGATCGCAGTTGAGGTGGGTGAGGGTTCTGGAGTAGCTTTATCCGGGTCGGTCAGTCCAGGGAGAACGCCTGTGACATCCTCAACGGTGATGGTGCCCTTATCATCATTGATGCCGTTCGCGATTTCTTGCGCGTGCTGTTGGAGTTCCGCGTCTATATTTGTTTCAAGTGAAGTTTGCAGATTGATGTAGAAGACCGCGCCAAAAAGGAATATGAGGATGGCGAAGATGAGCGTGTACCAGAGCATCATCTGTGTGCGAATATTGATGGGCCATATACTGCGAAATACCCTGAGCATATAAATTACGGCTCCTTGAGCTGATAACCGAAGCCTCGGATGGTATGAATAAGATCGGGCTCTCCATCCTCGCACAGCTTGCGTCGTAGATAACGGATGTAGACATCAATCACGTTCGATAGGTTGTCGGTATCGATGTTCCACATATGTTCAGCGATCATGCCCCGGCTCAATACCTGCCCTGGATTGCGCATCAGCAGTTCCAGCAGCAGGTATTCTTTGCTGGTGAGTGAAATCTCGCGCTCACCACGTCGCACGTCATGGGTGCGTGTATCTAAGGTGATATCTGCGTAACTGAGAGTGGTTGTCTTTGTAGGGCCTTCGCGCCGCAGGAGAGCGCGCACGCGTGCTTCAAGCTCGCGAAAGGCGAACGGCTTGGTCAGGTAGTCGTCAGCCCCGATATCCAGGCCGGTCACGCGATGGTCGAGGCCGCTCAATGCTGACAGAAACAAGATGGGAGTGGTGCGTTTCTGATCGCGCAGCTTCTTGCAGACTTCAAATCCGTCGAGATGTGGCAGCATGATATCCAGGATGATCAGATTATAAGGAATGGCCAGACCGACCGACAAGGCTTCTTCTCCATCTGTCACAAGATCGACCGCGTAGCGGCTCTCCTCTAATCCCTTTTTCAAACTCGGACCCAGGTGAGGGTCGTCTTCAGCAATCAGGATACGCATTGTATACTCCATATTACTATAGTGGGGAACTGTCTGTGGACTGAAGTATACAGGATATTTATGAGAGGATGATGAAATTTTCTCATGAATGTGTTGGTAAGTGAGGCAACGTCAGTTTACCGCCTTCGCGCTGCCAAACATAACCAGTAGTGGCATCACCCTGGTTGGACAAGGGCTCGCCTGGTTTACGAATGGCGGCGCGAACGCGATTGGTAAGATTACTACCTTTTTAGGCTCGGACCACTAGCCGTTGGGCAATATCTGCGTCTTGACACCCTCACCTCGCCTGACCATGCTGAGTGCGTTTGGAAAGTCCTCGAGAGGCAGAGCGGCTGTGAGCATCATCTCTGCATCGAATGCGCCGCCGCTCAGGAGATTGAGCGCAGGCCCAAAGGAGTAGAGGACGGCCATCGAGCCAAGCACAGTAATCTCGTCATTGTAGATGCGGAAAGGCGAGAGCGAAATCCTCGCCTGGCTGGGCGCAACGCCGAAGACCAGCAGCTTTCCACCACGCTTGGTTGCCGCAAAGGCCCCTTCAATGGCCGATGCAACGCCTGTGACATCGATCACACAATCGAATCCGAGCGGCTCGTCCTCAAGAAGTTTGTTGATGTCAGTTTGCGTGGAGTCGACCCCTAGTTTCTCCGCGCGTTGCAGGCGCTGTGTATTCAGATCTACCACGGCCACCTTCGATGCTCCACCACGCAGCGCCATCTGCACCAATATCAGTCCCATCGCTCCCGCACCCACGATCAGGAAGGTATCACCTGACCTGGGATTGAGGCGGTTCATGCCATGCACCGCGCAGGAAATTGGCTCGATCAGGGCTGCCTCTCGAAACGAGAGGTGTTCGGGCAGAATATATGCTTTAGCGGCAGGCACAGTAACGTACTCGGCGAAAGCCCCATCTACTGTGACTCCAATTGCAGAATAGTTAAGGCAGAGGTTCTCATGACCCGTGCGACAGAGCTCGCAATGGCCGCAGTACAGATTGGGTTCGACCGCGACCCTGGTGCCGACAGACACTTTCATGTCCCTCGCGCCGATTCCTTGTGGGACATTGCCTCCCACCGCAACAACCTCGCCCGCGAACTCATGGCCCGGCACGATGGGATAGCATACCAGGGGAGAGTCGCCATCCACGATATGCAGGTCGGTGCCACAAATACCACACGCTCCCACTCGTATCACCAACTCGTCCGGTTTCGGAGTCGGGTCTGGGAGCCGCCCTATCCGCATGTTGCCAGGAGCGTCGATGATAACTGCATGCATAATTGCCCTCTTTTCCTTGTAGGTAGTATACGGTATCGGCCTTGACGATGTTGTTGGTTGCTATTGCCTCAACTCCTTCTCGTGCTATTTGAGCGCACCGCCCGTCAGTCCATGTACCAGGTGTTTCTGAGCGTAGATGCCGATAAGAACAGGCACCAGGATAATCATGGTAGCCAGCGCGGACACCTTCGCCAGGAAGAGACCTTCGTTGCTCGTAAAAACTGCAACCATAATGGGTAACGTTGGAGTTTCGGTGTAGGTCAAGGTA
>VBHV01000329.1 GCA_005881995.1 Chloroflexota bacterium
CAGGGTTTCCAGCGTTGCCAGTTGTTGCCTGTCCGCTTCTGACATTGTCTGGTCAATTTGCTCTTCCCATGAGCTGTAGCGGGAAGGCTCAGGCTCATGTGCCGCCGGTGCCGGTTGAAGCTGACCGGTCCACGAGTCATAAGTGGGTTTTGGTGCCTGCGCAGGCTGCTGCAAGTCGCTCCAGGCGCTGAAAGTTGATGGCTGTCGTTGTTCAGCATCTGAAGCTGCTTCGATAGACTCCGCTCCAAGTGATTTCAACCATTCCGGCCAGCCCATATCTTCATCTTTGTCATCGGGTGCAAAGATAAAAGGTGAGATGGCCTCGGCTTGTTCTGGTGATGCGGGAACAGTACGAAACTCATCTTCCCATGATTGCCTGGGGGCTGGATCAGGCTCATCCTGGCGTTGAAATGCGCTTTCCTTTGGCTGCTCAGGAGAAGCAGATTGCTCTCGTACTGGAGGCATTGCGCCACTAGGCTGGCGTCGTTCGCTTTTCGTCAACATGTCGAGCCATGCAGGTGGGGCGGGTACCTCTTCTTCACGAGGCGCCTTCACCGCGTCGGAGCCTTCTGTATGTGCTTGTTCGACAGGTTCAGCGGCTGGCGTGGACGCCTGTTCAGCCTGGAACCAGGGCTGCTGTTCGAGCAAAGCCGGGTCGAAATCATCGTCGATTTCTTGTTGCGTCGCCCATGCTTCAAAATCATCAACAGGTTGGTTCTGGCTCGATATATGGTTGGTTGCCCAGGTTTCGACCTGTTCAATGTTCGTGTCATCCGACCACGCCACTTCCTGTTCTGGTTGTGAGCCAGCCTGTACAACCGTCCTGGCATCGAGCGCGCTCAAGTTATCCATACCATTCCAATTGTACAGGCGATCTGCAGAAAGCTCCTTGTCAGAAGGCTCAGCTTTGTTGACTTCAATTGAAGCGTATTGGAGAGTGTTGATGGCTTCTATCGGCTTCTTATAGCCATTACCCGGCTCTTCTAACAGGATGGGATCTTTTCGAATAAGTGGCAGAAATGGGTCATTTGGTTGGCTCGCGGAGAGATCATTGAAGAGTTCCTGGGCCATTACCAGTTCGGGGTCCAGTATTTCGGCGCGTTGAATCAGTTCGCGCGCGCGCTGCAGGTTGAAGGCCGAGGTGATATGAGCCAGGAGCAGCAACGCTTTTACGCAATTGGGGACTTCTTCGAGGATACGCGAAGCGATTTGTTCTGCCTGGTCATACATGCCCTCACGCCAGTAGGTCTCAAGCAGTCCCAAACGGGCATCCAGGCGCTCCGGTCCCGTCACCAGTACTGCCTCCCACTCTTGAATGGCTTGTGTAAGCAGATCACCTCGCATATATAGGCGAGCAAGCCCTGCGCGTGACATCATAAATTCCTGTTGGCCTACCCTGGCGCTGAGCTGGTTAAATTCTCTTCGTATCTGGCTGTTTCCCCGGCTCAATTCGTAGGCTTGCTGGTAGCAGTCAAGCGCCGTATCGATATCTGACAGGTGTTCGCAAATCAGGGCACGGTCGCAATAGGCGATGACATTTTCTGGATCATTCACCAGTATCCAGTCGAATGTTTGTTGTGCCTCGTCAAAACGGCCTTGCGCCAGGTATACCTCACCGAGCAGGCGTTGTATTTCAAGCGCGTCGGGATAACGAGCGAGGATTTGTTGGCAATGCGCCATCGCATCGTCGATCTGACCCGCGCTGATGGCATCCTCTATACTTTGAATACGGTCACGAAGCGTTGTTTGCACCATAAAAATCGATCTCCTGTCTCACGTCTTTCTTGGTCGAATGTTAGTGAATATATCGTCCAATGAAAGGCGTTTTAGTCACCGCCCTTGAGCAACTTTGCAAAGTACTCCGCTCTCCCAGGGTCATATGGGCCAATTACAGCCAGGCGACGCCATTCGGGAGCAAAGCAACATTGCGCTATGCGCTGAATATCATCGGCCGTAACGGCATCAATCCGTGCTACAATCTCATCAACAGGTAAAACCTTGCCGCGAAAGTACTCCTGGCTCCCCAGCCAGGAAGCCACCTGCGCCGTGCCTTCCATACCTAAAAGAATACTTCCTCGAATATATGCTTTGATGCGCTTCAACTCGTCGTCCGGTACAGGTGTTTGACACATGCCTACAAGTTCATGGATGATGGCCCGTATGGCCGGTTCAACCTGCGTAGGGTCCACACCCGCGCTGACGACAAAATTTCCAGTTTCAGCATAACTATTAAAGTAGCTTCCAATGTCGTATGCCAGCCCTTGCTCTTCACGTATAGACTGGAAGAGGCGAGAGCTCATTCCTTCACCTAGAATTGCATTGGCTAACATGAATGCATAATAGTCGGATGAAGCATATGCTATACCCAGCGTTCCCAAACAAATATTGGCCTGCTCCGTCTCTTTTTGTATAATGGTGACAGGCACAGCATCACGTGGTGGAAAACTCTCTACCCATGACCTATGCGGTCCTGCCTCCCAATCACCAAAAAGCCGTTCGGTGAGTTGAGCAACTTCCATTGCATCGATATTCCCTGCCACACTGATAATAAGTGAATTTGGTCGATAATATTCATCTAAGTAGTGCAACATATCCTGGCGTGAAATTCGAGCAACCGTTTCCACGAACCCTGCATCGTCGCGTCCTAAAGGTAAACCCGGCCACATCGTTTCATCAATGAGCAGATTGACCCACTCCTGCGGGTCGTCGCGCGTGGAACTCAGTTCCTCTATTATCACACTGCGCTCTTTCTCTATCTCGACAGGATCAAAGAGCGGTCTGCGTACCATATCGGCGAGTACTTCCATAATTGCTGGCAAGTGTTCGCCAGGAACACGCGCGGTATAGCCCGTCAGTTCTTTATCTGTACTCCCGTTAAAGTTCCCTCCAACTCCCTCGATAGCTTCGGATATGTGCCTGGCCGTTGGGTAGTGCTGAGATCCCTTGAACAACATATGTTCAATAAAGTGCGAGATGCCAGCCTGCTCCGGTGTTTCATAACGTGAACCAACGGTAAAAATAAGACCGATGCTCGCGGAACGCATCCCTGGCATAGGCGCGGTCAGTAAGCGCAGCCCATTTTGTAACGTCGTTCGCTGAAATTGCATGAAATCGAGATACTTTCTTCATCAATAGTCCCTCAACCACCCATAATGGTGCGATCCGCCTTGCGACTTGAGAGACAGGTGTCGTACACTTCCAAACGCGTCTGTCAGAATGTCTATCATGCCTGCTATAGTATCTCTGCTGAGCGCATCTGAATACGTTACATCATTATAGACGGTTTGAGCGTAGTAGGCAACGGAAAACGAAGTGAGAGATAGCCCTTTTGGGTAGCTTGAAGAGGCCGTGAAGCATAAAGTCGTGATCCTGACAACTGCAATGGCTATCAGGATCACGACTTTATGCCCTGGATGTCAGGAGTTAGAATAAGCCGATATCATTTGCCAGGCCGCCAATATCACCAAGCATACCGCCGTCACCGCGGTCGCGATCATAACCATAGCGGTCGCGCTCGTGCTCTCGTTCGATGCCATGCAGGAGCATTTCGCCGCCAATGACTGCGGCCGCGCCTCCCAGCGCGCCTACCGCCATCTGGCCTCCACTACCTTGCATGAAGCCTCCAAGACCTCCCTGCTGGCCCTGCATCTGGACCGCAGCAGGAGTGGGAACAACGCCGGCCAGGCTAGTGCGGCAGCCGGGACAATTGGCCGTTCCCAACGGTGACATGGCCATACAAATTGGACAGCGTAACACCATCGGCTGCTGCCCAACCATTGGCTGCTGTTGGTATCCCGTCTGCCCGTATTGCTGACCCTGTTGTGGATATTGCTGGTACTGCTGCCCTTGCTGCGGATACTGAGTGCCATATTGCGGCTGCTCGTACTGCGACGGTTGCCCATAGGGGCCTGTTTGTGGGTATACCGTCGGCGGTGTGGGAGTAGCTGCGCCTGTCGCGAGCGGGCTTCCGCATCCTCCACAGAAGCGTGTTCCTGGGGCGTTCTGTCGTCCACAATTGGTGCAAAATGCTGGCGCTGGCGCCGCTGAGACGGGCGCAGCAGACGATGGCTGCATCGTCTGACCACAATTCGTGCAGAATGCTGATTCCATAGGAACTTCGGAATGACAGGCAATACACTGGCGAGTTAATGGCTGTGACTGGGCGGTGGCAACCACGGCATGAGCGCTCAGCGACGAACCGCAATGCATACAGAAAGATGCGCCTGGTTTGACGACGCCATTACAACGGGGACAGGTATTGGTTGATGATTCGGCTGCAGGTGGGGCCGTAACTTGTACAGCTGTGCCGCATTCTGGACAAAACTTCTTTCCGGTAACATCATTGCCGCAATTTGAACAATTCGTCATAGGGTTGCACCCTCCTTAAAAGAAAGACTATTTTTTTGCCTT
>VBHV01000330.1 GCA_005881995.1 Chloroflexota bacterium
AAGTTCCTGCTCGCCCTCGAACAGGCCCCACAGGAGGAAGCCATAGGGGCCGGGTATGCCAACGGTGACATACAGGAGAATCACTCTGCTCCTCCTCGGAGCGCGCGCGAGCAAAAGTTGACCCATTTCCTGCTATTGATGGGAGAATCCGGGATCGGGAAGACGCGCCTGGCCGAGGAATTGAGCTACCAGGCCCACCTGCGGGATTGGTCCGTGGTCTGGGCGCACGCTTACGAGCAGGAGGGAACGATTCCCTATCGTCCCTGGACTGACATTCTCCGTACACTCTTGAAAGACGTTTCCCCCGAATTCCTGCTGGCAAGTCTGAAGACGCAAGTGATGAGCGCGCCAGGAGAAGATACCACTGAAGTTACCAATGCTCCCTCAACGGCCCACGCAAAGCTTGCGCGGCTCAGTACATTCGTGCCAGAGCTGGCGACACATTCAGCATTCAATGTCGCTTCATCTCGATTTGCATCGACACTGCCCGCTGAACAGGAACGCTTGCACTTATGGGAAGCGACCTCAGGGCTACTCGCTGTGCTGAGCCGCTCGACGCCATTATTACTGGTGCTGGATGATTTGCACTGGACGGACGATAGCAGTCTCGAATTGCTTGCCTATGTAGTGCGCCATATGCACAACGAGCGCATTGCTATTGTGGCAACCTGCCGAGATATGGAACTTGCCCCTACCTCAAACTTGCGTACACTGCTCAATGATCTGCGGCGCGAACAGGCGCTGATTACGCTGCCTGTCCTGCCGTTAGATGAGAGCCAGATCGGGTCGTTGGTGGCGCATCTGCCAGAAAATATTGTGCAAACTATTCAATCTCAGGCCGGAGGAAATCCATTCTTCGCTGAGGAGCTGGCTCGTGTCAGTGAAACGGGGCTGCCCATCCACCCCGATGCTGTAACAGGGAGAGCGCAAGCTCTCCCAACCGCAGTTATCGAGACAGATTCCCAGGCAGTCTCAGCCTCAGCCAGCTGGGCATCAGCCATGCCGGACACGATTACGGCGGTACTTGATCGCCGCCTGAGCAGGCTGAGTAACGATTGCCAGACGCTGCTGGGCAAAGTTGCGGTTCTGGGCGGCTCGTTCGAATTCAACCAGTTGTCCTTTATGGCCGGCGATTATAGCAACAACGAGGATACCATTCTGGACTTGCTGGAGGAGGCGCTGCGAGCCGGGTTACTGGCAGAAGAGGGGACAGGCACACACATTACGTATCACTTCTGGCATCCACTCATCGTCAGCCACCTGTACGAGCGTTTATCGGCTGCCAGACGCGCGCAATTGCACCGGCGCGCAGCCAATGCGCTTATACAGGCATACCTGGGCAATGAGGCAGAAGTCGCCGCCGATATTACGCACCATTTGAGTAAAGGCGGAGGCGACCCCATGCAGATCGACCGCTATGCTGAAATGGCGGGCAATCGCGCATTTGCTCTCTCGGCCTATTCCGAAGCAGAGCATTACTATCGCCAGGCCATCGATGCCCTTTCCCACACAAACTCGGCCAATGAAGACCCACTCCACCTGGCGAGCTTACTGGAACGAGTCGCGGAATGCAGCCGGATTCATGGCAATTACGAAGAAATCCGGCATCTGTATGAGCGCGTCCTTGACCTGCGCAACCAGCAAAACCAACAGCGCCCCGATGGACCGAAGGACCTGAACTCGGAAGAAGCGCATCTCTGGCGCCAACAGGAAGCCCAGCGACAGGCCTTGATCTGGCGCGAGATCGGGTTCTCATGGGCCGAAACAGGCAACTTTGACCAGGCGTGGCAATGCTATCAACATGGCAAACAGGTGATGCTCGACGCGGGCGTCACCTCCGGGCCTGCCTGGGCCTGCCTGCACATGTCTCATGGCAATATCAACTGGCGCATAGGCAACAATGAAGAGGCTCGTCGTTATGGACAAGAGGCCCTCGAGATGCTCGAACGGGTCATTGAGCAGCGGCAGGAGAAGGCGACGCCACCCATCACCAGTTCCGAACTCCCAACACGCACCGCGCTGGAAATGATCGGCGACCCACTAGAACTGGGGCGCTGCCACGAACTCCTGGGCATCATCGCTGCGACCCAGGGTCAATATACAGAGGCGTTAGAGCATCTGAACAGGGCACTGAGCATTTTCGAGCGTCATAACCACATCATCGTGTTGACGTTGCTCTACGGAAACCTGGGCGCTGTTCATGCGATGAAGACGGAATATGATACGGCTCGCATGTTCTTTAAACGCGCGTATGCCATGGCCAGGAGCAACAACGACCTGCCAAATATGGCCTTTGTGTCCGGCAACCTGGGTGATGTAGCAGCGCGCTGTGGAAATCTCAGCGAAGCGGAAGAGTGGTTCCGGCAAAGTCTCTCACTGGCCGAACGGATCAATGAACGTGAACAGATGAGTTGGGTGCACGTGGTATGGGGCGGCGCGCTACAAGATCAGGGAGATATGCCTGGCGCGTTGCAGCATATGCGACGAGGCTTATCGATCGGGTGTCGGATTAATACCGTGCTCTGTATCGGCTTTGCCCTGGTTGGACTGGCTGAGTGGCGCATCACCAGAGCCATTGAGACATGCCAGATGCACTTGATGCAGGTTGATGCGAACGCGACCTCGCAAACCACCGGCTGCCTGCAACTGCTGGAGCGCGCCAAATTAGCAGCGCGAAGGGCGCTAGCCTTAGAGGGACTTAATACGGAGGTTGCCATCGAAGGACAGCTATCGCTGGCAAGCGCGCACTTTTTATTGGGGGAGATAGAGGAAGCACAGGACATGGCGCTTCAAAGCATGCACGCGGCACAAAAACACGAATTAACGCGCATTGTTGCGAGAGCGCAGCGCCTGCTCGGAAGGATTCTGGCCGCTCAGGGCCAAAGTACAGAGGCGGATGCATACTTCGAGCAGTGTCTCGACACCTTTTCCCGCTATGAAATGCGCCTTGATTACGCCCGAGCCCTGCATGGCTACGGGGTTACGCTCCTTCAAAGAAGTACAGCAGGCGAGGGAAACTCTCGAAGAGGGCTGGACTATTTACTTGAAGCACTGAATATCTTTAAGCAGTGCAAGGCCAGTATCGATGTTCAATGGGTTGAACGTATCCTGGCCAACCTCGCATACGAAAACGCCCAGGTTTAATAAGCATGCTATTATGAAGCAAAGAAAGGCTATTTGATGTCTGATATTCGCTTGGAATTGGAACTATTACAGCAACAGGAGAAGACGCGCAAAAAGATTGAGGAGGCAATCACAGGGGTATTCGCCCCTGAAGATGAAGCTCTGCGTTACGCCCTTACCTCGATGAGAGAGGCTGGACTGCCCGAGATTCAAATTTCGCCCATTCAAGGCAAATTCCTGCAACTCCTGGCCGCGGCCAGCAATGCACGCTCCATTCTGGAAATCGGCTCCCTTGGGGGCTATAGCGGTATCTGGTTGGCGCGCGCGCTTCCTCCCGGAGGTCGCCTCATTACCCTGGAAATCAATCCAACGCACGCAGCGGTCGTGCGCAAGTCCTTTGAAAAGGCAGGCGTCAGTGATCGTACTGAAGTGCGAGTTGGCAATGCGCTCGATCTGCTTCCAAAGTTGAACAGCGAAGCACCGTTCGACCTGGTATTTATTGATGCCGACAAAGCGCCTTACCCGCAGTATCTCGAATGGGCGCTGCGCTTGAGCCGTCCGGGCAGCATTATCGTGGCAGATAACTGTATTCGCAGAGGCATCGCATTTCAAACGCCGGGAGACGAAGGTGTAGCTGGCATCGTAGAATTCAACAAACGTATCGCCAGTGATCCGCGCCTGGTGTCGCTGCTTCTACCGATGGATGATGACTATACCGATGGCTTCGCTGTGGCGGTGGTGAAACACTGAAGAAACGTTGTGACCCATCTGTGATAATCAGTGAGTCTATTGTGACACCTTTGTGATCTCCTCTGCCTATCCTTGCAAGAGGTAGAGTTCTGGTGTTTTTGCTCCCGAACGTGAGACGCTTTGGAGGTCTCGAAAGGAAAGGTACATGGCT
>VBHV01000331.1 GCA_005881995.1 Chloroflexota bacterium
TGACCTGCCGCTCCCCCCTGCTCTCTCGACCCTGTATGGCCGCCTCTCATTCCCGTCGCATCCCGGTCGTCCGCGCGTCGTCGGCAACTTCGTCACGACCTTGGATGGGGTTGTGGCGTTGAATGAACCCGGCAACGCGGGCGGGGGGGACATCAGTGGCTTCAATCAGCACGATCAATTGGTGATGGGACTGTTGCGAGCCCTTGCCGACGCCGTAATCGTTGGGGCTGGCACTCTGCGTTCGGTCCCCCAGCACCGCTGGACGGCCCAGTACATCTATCCACCACTGGCCGATGCGTACCAGCAGCTGCGGTCCAGCCTGGGCAAATCGGCACCGCCGCTCAACGTCATCGTGACAGCGCGCGGGGAGGTCAGCCTGGACCTGCCGGTGTTTCGGTCCGGTGAGGTACCAGTATTGCTCGTCACGACCGCACAAGGTGCAGAGCGCATTCGCGCACAGCGTCTTCCACCGTCTGTACAGCTCTCGGCAATCCAGAGCGCTGGTCCGCTCAGCGCCCGGGCTATCCTGGAGGCGGTGCGCCTTGCCCGTCAGTGTGACGTGATCCTGGTCGAAGGGGGACCACACTTGATGGGTGACTTCTTTGCTGAGCAGTGCCTGGACGAACTATTCTTGACGCTGGCCCCGCAGATTGCTGGGCGTGACGGGCAGAGCGAGCGACCCGGACTGGTCATGGGCAGGCGTTTTGCGCCAGAGCACCCACTCTGGGGAACACTCATGGGCGTCAAACGCGGAGGGAGCCATCTGTTTCTGCGCTACGCCTTCGATGCAGCGGCACAAGTGTAAATACGTGAGCGAATATACACGTAAAGGAGAGAGTACCATAACTAGTCCACTGCAACAACTGAAGACGCTCGGACACAGCGTCTGGTACAATATTATTGACCGGGGCCAACTCCTCTCGGGACAGTTTCAACGGCTGATTGACGAGAACGGCATTACTCCGTAACGCTCTTTTTGCCACAATGACTGCCCAGAGGAAGTGGCATGACTTCCGGTTAATATCCCCCCCTGGTAGGGGTTGCTTGCGGCGTCGAAGGGGATCCCGGGCTATTGTACTGATTGCCACAGCCCGGTAAAATAAGCAACAGCCCGCTTAACACCAGCAAACATATCTTTGCTCGAAGTGTCTGTTTTGACGTATTTCTTTGCATTCTGGTTCACCCTTTCTTCGATGATCCAATACAGCACAGTGATACTCTTCTGCCTCATTCTATTGCCTGCCCCCACGGCGGCCAATTTGCCCAATCTTTCTTGAGCCACAGCAGCAGTCGAGAAAAGCGTACACGGCTATAGAGCCTCTACGTAGATAACATCTGTAGGATCCTACCCGGTTTGTCGTTGCCGTCGATGCCAGGGACGCCCGATACGGCCTCTACAAACGTATTTCTCATAGATACGTGAGTTAGTTACATAAATAAACACATCACTGGATAATTGTAATGCATTGAGGAGAGAGAGAATGAGGTTAGTAACACATAGGTAGGAGAAAGCTCCTACTTCCTTGTCGATGAAGTTAAAAAAAGCTATGCTTGTGTAGGTTGCTCACAAACTACCAGGGTCTAACATAGTAGAGCGTGCGAGAAGAGTAACGGCATGTGCTGGCAATAGGGAGCGTGTGATCATGAGTACAGGACTGCGGCGCATCGGGCGCTATGAACTCTCGAAACGCCTGAGCAGTGGGAAGACGAGCGAGCTGTGGATGGCCTTTGATCCACAGTCGCACAGCTACGTGACCATCAAGGTATTCTATACGAGCGTACAGGCAGACTCTGATTCTATGCTGCAGTTTCGTCAGAGCGTCGAGCGGGTTGCTTCCCTCCAGCATCCCAATATTGTGCGCATCCATGACGTGTTTGTCTTCCCCTCCAGTGACCCAGATAGCCCCACAACCTCGATGGTCTGCATGGTGATGGACTACGTCCAGGGGCAGACCCTGGCGGACCATCTCCATCATGCGCGCAGCATGGGGAAGATCCGGCCCGAAGCTGACCTGGTGCAGCTCTTTACCTCCATCAGCCTGGCGATAGACTACGCCCATCAGCAGGGTATCGTGCACGGGAACCTCAAACCCAGCAATATTCTGCTCAGGAGGGATGCTGATACTGCGGGCCACATCGGAGAACCTGTTCTGACCGATTTTGACTATGTGAGGCTGCTGCGCAACACCGGGAGCACGACCAGTCCTTTCTATCTCTCACCTGAACAAATACGGGGACATCCTGCCACAGAGCGCAGTGATACCTACTCGCTGGGCGTGGTCTTATATGAACTCTGTACCGGCGTCCTGCCTTTTCGGGGAACCAGGCCCATCGCCATTATGATGCAGCACCTGAATGCGCCGCCTACGCCACCCGAGGTCATGAATCCGACGATCTCTTCTGCTCTGACAGGGGTCATTCTGCGCAGCCTGACCAAAGAGCCGGGGCTACGGTTTCCCAGCGCCTCTCTGATGACGGTTGCGCTTGCCCGCGCCCTCAACACGCCCATTCCTGAAGCCCTAAGCCAGCCCACCTCTGCGCCGGAAATCGGGCATGAAGTGAACTACGGCGGTGCACTACAGCCAGTTTCACCAGCTGACGTGCCTCCATTCGTGGAACCGACACCAACTCGAACGAATGGCGTGAGCGCCCGGACGCATCCAGCCGCAAATGGTGCTGGGACAGCGTTGCCTTTAGCTACTGGACGGCAACGCCGAAGAAAGCGATCACGCGGCATGTGGTATCTCATCGCTTTGCTCGTGCTGGTGACCGCCAGCCTCGGTACGATCGGGACCCTGCTGTTGCTTCCGCAAAATAAGGCCGGTGCTCCAGATCAACTGGTAGGCCATGCCTTCTTTCTCAGCAGTGGACAGTTCAACGCGGACAGCCCCCAGGGCATTAATGATGAACTGCAGCTGACACTCTCGAATATTCCCGACTCGCCCGCCGGAAAAAGCTATTACGCCTGGTTACTGGCCGATCAAAATGTGAGCGAATCCCTGCCGCTGTCGCTTGGTCCATTACGCGTCGACCATGGGAATATACGCTTGCTCTACCCCGGAGACCAGCGCCATACCAACTTGCTGGGAGTGTTCAGCCGTTTTCTAATTACCGTTGATGACGCCCATCAGCCGACGAATAATCCCCTGATCGATACGAGTACCTGGCGCTATTACGCAGTCATCCCCGTCATCCCCAGTCCCGATGATAAGCTGCATTTTAGTATGCTCGATCATCTGCGCCATCTGCTGGTTGACTCGCCTGAACTGGCTATCCGCGGTCTACACGGTGGGTTGGCTTTCTGGTTCGTAAGGAACGCAGCTACCGTCTCGGCATTAGCAAACAGCGCCAGGGACGACTGGCGCAGTAAAGATACGGCCACGATGCATAACCAGGTCATCCGTATCCTGGATTATCTCGATGGCGAGTCATTTGCACAAACCGATCTGCCTCCAGGCACCCCGTTCCTCGCCGATGCTCATACGGCACAGGTCGCCCTGTTGGGGCCTGCCCCACAAAATCCCGATGCTCCTGGCTACGCCTATAGCAATGAAGTTCCACCTGGCTACGTCTACCTCATCAGCGAACATATGGCTGGAGCCATCCAGTCGCCTCAAACAACGTCGGATCAGCGCCAGCTTGCTGTACAGATTAACACGGGGATTGATGGCGTGAAGCGCCTGATTGAGCAGGTGCAGCAAGAGACGAAGCGTCTACTGAGCATGAGCCAGGCGCAGTTGTTACAACCATCGACGCAAGCGCTTCTGAACGACCTGGCGACGCAAGCGCAAGGTGCTTAGAGCGGCCAGATCGATCCATCGACCGGTCAGCCCCAGGGAGGCGCTCTGTTGATCTACGGCAATCTGCAGCGGCTGGCGGCCTTTGAGGTCCGACCATTTGTGGTGCCAGGACAATAGGCACGGTTTAGGATGCACCGTTTCCGCTATTGAAAGGGCTTACAGGCGGGTAGACGGGGGAGCTTCTAGAAGCCACCTGGTTCCGGAATAGCTCCCCCTCTTTCCCATGTCGTGACAGATCCGCCTGCATCGCTCCCTTTTCAGTGCAGGAGCTTCAGCGTATTGTCGCAGTCGTCGACGAAGTACACGCCGCTACCGCCGGGGACCACAGCTAAGCCGAAGAGACAGCCAGCGCCAGGAGGGCTGCCGTTGTGTCAGCTTTGCTTGCAATTCGGCGAGGAATTCAGGACGAGGAGCCGCCGCCCCGCTTGAGGCTGCATGAAGGGACAAGGCCATACGATAGATGCACGCCAGGTCAGGCGTCACCTCCTCTGGAATATGAGCGACGCGACCAGCTTGCAACGCTTCGATGTAGCGTTCTAATGCGAGATAATCCTCAAGGCGTTCCTGGTCTTCCCCGGCCATCGTTTCTTCTCCTCCATGCCTGGTATGCTTGCGCTAATTTGGGCTACGGGTCACAACGTATTCCACGGCGGCGCGTTTGAGCGCGCGCAATTGCAATACTTTGACGTTCGCCTCT
>VBHV01000743.1 GCA_005881995.1 Chloroflexota bacterium
GTGGAAGGCCGTGTCAGAGAAGAGCAGCGTGCCTTCATCGCCTTTCGCAGCTATTATCTGTTCGGCAGCCATTTTTGCACTCCTGGTCAAGGGCACGAGAAAGGCGGCGTGGAACACAGTGTGGGATTTTCGCGCAGGAACTTCATGGTTCCCATTCCACAGGTCGCCTCCTTTGAAGAACTCAACAGGTATCTGCTGGGTGAGTGTCAACGAGACGATGTCCGGATCGTGCATGGACAGCAAGTGAGTATTGGACAGGCCTGGCAAGAAGAACGTTCGTTGTTGCGTTCGCTTCCCACGCGCCGGTTCGCTTGCTGTGTGACGCGTCAAGCCAGCTTAACTCCCTACAGCCAGATCATCTACGAAACGAACCGCTATTCGGTTCCTGTCGAGAAAGCTCGCAGCACGCTGGTGGTCAAAGCCTATCCCTTTCATGTGGAGATTTTCCATGAGACGGATTTGCTCGCTCGCCATCCTCGTAGCTATGAGCACGGACAAGACATCTTTGACCCTTTGCATTATCTGACTTTGTTAGAGCAACGCCCCGGGGCCTTTGAGTATGCTCGTCCCCTCAAGGGATGGCGCAAAGGCTGGCCTGAGGCCTATCATCGCTTGCTCGCCATCTTGCGAGAGAAATGGCCTGAAGGCAGAGGCGTCAAAGAGTTTGTGCGAGTGTTGCGTCTGCATCAAGAAGCTCCAGCACCGCTGATTGAACAAGCCGTCACTCAGGCACTCTCCTACGGGTGCGCTCATTTTGATGGGGTGAGTCACTGTTTACACCAACTTGCTCACCCCTCTGCATCCGTGCCGAAATGGGATCTCTCCGCTCACCCTCAGCTCGATAGGGTCGGAACCCAACCCATCGATTTGTCTTGTTACGAACAATTAGTCGAAAGGCATTCCCAAGATCATGAGCAACGAATTGTTACTGGAAACCTACTTGAAGCAACTCAGGCTCCCTTGTTTCCTTGAGTCCTATCAAGCTCTGGCACAAGAAGCAGCACGCACCAACCTGTCGTATGAACGGTACTTGTTTGCCTTAGCACAAGAAGAAGTGGCACGTCAGGATGCCAGTCGCATTGAGCGAGCCATTGCCAATGCTCACTTCCCGGTCCTCAAAGAATTGGCCGAGTTCGATTTTAGCGTCGTTCCTGATATCATTTTGATTGGGAATCCGGGCTTAGGGAAAACACATGTGGCCAGCGGATTAGCAGTGGCGGCCTGCCGACAAGGACGCAAAGTCCGTTTTTACAACGTGGCCGGCCTGGTGAACGAATTGACCAAAGCGCAACAAGAGTATCGACTCTCACGGGTCATGACCCAGATCACCAGGTATGACCTCATTGTTTTAGATGAACTTGGTTTTATCCCATTCACGGCGACCGGAGCTCAATTACTGTTTCAACTGTGTTCAGCACTCTATGAGCGGGTGGCGGTGATCATCACGACCAATTTACGTTTTGCTGAGTGGAATTCTATCATGGGGGGCGATGAACGGATGTCAGCCGCTCTCTTAGATCGCCTGACGCATCGAGCAAACATTCTCGAATTTGTGGGAACTTCCTTTCGCTTTCGCCAACAACTCCAACGGCAGGAGCGACAAGATGGACCCACTTCAGCAGGGCAGGTAAGCCAGCAGGAGTAACTACTCGTGCTTCTCATCCCTGGTTCTCATT
>VBHV01000332.1 GCA_005881995.1 Chloroflexota bacterium
ACTATAGTGTAAAAAATGTACATATTCAAGGGGCATACTAACCAAAATGTGCAGAGGTGCATGGATAGTCTGCCTATTAGACTGCCTACGGGATTGTAGTACCACAACCAATTCAGTATAATACATGCGAGCAGCATCATAGAGAAAGGAACTACCATTTTGCCAGAAGAACTCCGGCAGGAAGAGGAAAACACATATATCCTGGATGCCGAAAGCGCAACCGAAATGGCCCGATTGTCGAAACAAGATCGTCTTATTACAAAGGGCATGTGTGGACTTTTCTCTGAGAGAGATGATATCGCAGGCATACATGATATTCTCGATATTGCTTGTGGCCCTGGTGCCTGGGTACTCGAAGTAGCCTATAGCTATCCTCATATTCATGTTGTGGGAGGAGATATCAGTCGCACGATGATTAACTATGCACGTACGCAGGCGAGCGTGCAAGGTTTGACGAATGCAGACTTTTATGTGATGGATGTCCTGAAGCGGCTCGACTTTCCCGATAACTCCTTTGACCTGGTGAATGCTCGCTTCCTGGTGGGATTTATGCCGCAAAAAGCTTGGCCGACGATACTTCAAGAGTGTCTGCGCATTTTACGACCTGGTGGAGTTCTCCGCCTGACGGAATTTGACGAACCTGGTACCACGAATAGCCCTGCCTTTGAAGAATGGCTGGCCCTCACCTTTAGCACAACAAGGAAGGCCGGACTCACTGCTGCCCCTGATGGTAGGAATTTTGGCATTACGCCTCTGCTGAGATGCTTTCTCCTGGAAGCTGGCTTCCAGGACATAAACTCCAGGTCTCATGTCATTGATTTCTCTAATGGAACCCCAGCATATGAACCTATGTATGAAAATTGCGAAATCGCTTTTAAGCTCGTACAACCCTTTATCATCAAACTGGCGGGCATCAGTCAAGAAGAGGTGGATCAGAAATACCAGAAGATGTTAGCAGAAATGACAACGCAAGATTTTTGTGGCCTCTGGTATTATCTGACGGTGTGGGGACAGAAACCACTGATGTAACAGCGGTCCTTGTGTTCGCCCGCCCTGGAAATTCACAGCGATGAAGCGTACATTCTTAGCAAAACTGCAAATTAGCGCTCGCTATAGTCTGATCGGTGCGCTCTTACTCGTGTTGGGCGTACCCCTCTATCAATTGTTCGTCCTCATTCCATCAGGGTACGGGGATGCGCTTACCACGCTCAATTCAACCTTGCGCTGGATCAATACCCATAGCTTTCTCTTTCTTGGCTACCGCGCCCTGTTGATCATTGCTTTTGCCTTGATGCTCGGTTTACCATTTGCCCTTTTCCGTATCATCGTTGCTCAGGAAATCCTGGGGCGTGAAGAAGATGAAGAAGCTGGAGGAGACGAAGGAGAAGAGATTGATGAGCAAGGTGAGAATATAGAGCATGGAGAGGATGCCCCAGCACAAGAGAAAGAAGAAGACGGCGACCAGGCTGATGGTATGCCATCGTTTGCATGGCGCGGCAAAGGTTACGCTGTGATAGCGGCATGGACAGGCTGGCTCGGCCTGATATTCTTTGCCGGGGGAACGCTGGCGAGCACTATTTATTTACTCAGCAGCGCATCTTCCATTTCACCCCAGGGCGCTCTCACGGATAATGTGGCACCTCTTACCGGTTTCTTTGCGATTCTCACTTTCACCGTAGGAGGCGGTTTGCTTGCCCTTTCCTGCCTGTTTTTCGGTGCGGTGATTGCGCGTAGTGGGCGTAATCTCTGGCCGACTATGTGGGTCACGTTCGGCTACTTGGCCCTCACCATCGCCGCTTTGATGAGCGGCAGCGCGGTTGAAGTGGCCTTTGCCCCCACCACAGGCCAGGCTATACTCAGTACCCCCGCAATTCTGCTGTTTGCGCTGTGGGTATTGTGGTTTGCCGTGATGGTAGTGAGGTTAAAGCCGGAATAAAGAACGAAGTTCATGATCCAGGGGAACTAACCGCTGCTATAATGCGTGCATAGTCTTCAGGCTGAGCGAAAGCGGTAAATGACCCACTTTGTGTATCAATCGCATAGAGCATGCCATCCGCGTAAAAGGTCAAAGTATGGTTGTTGAACCAGTGTCCCAGTTCGACCAGTTGGCTTGTAGTAGTCGCCAGCAGTTGAGGCTTCCCAATGAGCAGGTGCGCACCCGAACCGGAAACCTGCACAGTATACAGAGCGCTGTGACGATCATAGGGGTCCTGGTCATCACTCGAAAATTCTACGTAGGCCAGCGTATGCGCGTCAGGCGAAAAGATGGGCGTTGTAACCCAGTGATACTGCGCACCGTTTGACAGGTTATTTTGCTCCGGCAAGATAACCTGTGTTTTCCCTAACGCGAGCGGGGAGCCACTTAATGAGGTTATGTTGAGGCTGTTGGCATACGAGAGCGCGGCGATATCAGCAGGCACACTATTATCTGTAGGCTCGGGCACTGCGCCTTCGCTCGACGCGTAGAGCAGGGTATTGCCAGACGGCGTAAGCGCGAGTGGCCCTTGTTGCTCCAGGTTTTCGTCTAAAATGGGCTGCAATGTGGCCGGAGTTCCGCTCAGATCGAGCGACCATAATCCATATTGTACCGCCTCATGACTGCCTCGATCATCAGTCAGCAGCAAGGTATGATCCGCCTGTGCTGAGGAGCCATGCACAAACGAGAAGATACGGAAGCAAGGACAGTCCAGAGCGGATTGTTCATAGACAATCGCCGCATTGCCCAGAGGCCCGGCGTGAATGGCAATCATGCCAGTGCCACTGGTTGGCTCTGTACTCCACGCAATCATCTTGCCGTCATCGCTCAATGCCATCGATGTAATCACCTGTCCGGGGTCCAGGGGAGCAATTTGCGTTGGTGTTCCGCCAGAGATGCTGGTCATCCAGATACCTTCTCCGCTATAGAGTATCTGGCCGGATGGCAACAGAATGGGAGGCGTTGCAGTATTGCTGATAAATCCCTCGGTCGGAATGACTTGCGCGTAGTTGCCCACAATGGAAACAAGATACAGCATATCGCGCTGCATGTAGATCACATACTGTTCATTCGCTAACTGCAAAGGAGGAGCATCCTGGTGATTGAGAACTGTAATAGGAGAGGTGGCAGTTGCGCTCACCTCCGGGCTGAGCGGAATAATGGGTGTCAACAACCTGCTGCCCACCGGGGTTACAGGCGGCTGCCGCTTTACTCCCACAGGACTATTCTGTGCCGCCTGCACGAGACTGAGCACAAGCTCACCTGAAAATAGCAATAGCAGTAAACCAATAAGGATAAGCAAGGATACTATCCCTGCTTTCGAAAATAGTTTCATCGTCTCAAGCCGTCTGGTTTCTTGATGAAGATTTAGTATGTGGCTTTGCCCTACCTGCATGGCTCGAAATAAAAGCTAGTGTTTTCGCAAACACTTCCTCGCGGTCGTGATCCCTCATTACGACGTGATAAGAGCGATGGAAGGTGACCAGGTATTTGTCTTGCGAACCGATGTGCCGATAAATTTCCCTGCCATCACGCGCAGGAACTACATGATCGTGAATGGAGGTCATGATCAGAGCAGGCGCGGTAATACGTGGCAGTTCTTCCCGTAATTGGGGCAAATATAGCAACAGGCTTTCTACTGGCCGCATTGGTAACGTAGGCGCGCCTGCGGGTCGCGTACATCTTCGCGCATTGTCGGCAGCAACGGCGTAATGTACTTGGCGATGCCAACGGCGGCCTTTAACCAGGGATACATGTGTAGGGGAGCGCAAATACTCACGATACCCGCGATATCTTCATGCGCTGCGATATGCAGAGAAAGCGCCCCACCCAGTGAATGACCAACCAGGAAGACCATATCGCACAGCTGCTTGAGCGCCTGTAATTCCTCACGCACCGCCATGGCCCAGTCTTCCCATCCCATTGCCAGCAAGTCTTTCACGTGCGCGCCATGCCCTGGTAAAAGTGTGTTCACCACCACCATGCCGTGCGAACGAAGCAGAGTCTCCATTTCAGCAAAATCGTTTTTGCTGCCATTCAACCCATGCACCAGCAGCACACCTATTACAGGTTTTGCCGCGGGAGTAAATGCTTCCTGGTCTTGCTCGAATTGGGATGTTGCCATACTGTACTTTCTCTGGAGGCTAAATGCACCGTCTCTCCTGGCATGTTTCTTTTCGATTATTACGTTTTAGCTAGCTCAGGGGTTACGGTTTGGCAATTTTTGGGATGACGGCAATCATCCCTGGCTCACGGCAGCATAGGTTAACTACAACGCCCCGACGGGGCAACCGGGCCGGCATAGATTGCATTTGGTGAGGTTGAAGCAATCGACACCGGGCGTGGAAAGTCTGTACGGTGCGCTGCTCGCTCCGATATGACTAATGTTGCAGTACCGACGGTTTGCGCAGGAGCAAAGTTGATGCTCGCACCAGGAGTG
The DNA here is from genome assembly GCA_005881995.1 of Chloroflexota bacterium. The sequence continues at coordinate 4,416 of VBHV01000332.1, forward strand.
CTAAAACCCTCATTCCACACAAGCGAAACAGTGCCAGCATTGCTATTGGCAGCAATAGTCACCGTAGCAATGTAGGTAACGTTGATGGTTGTGCCGCAAATTACTCCTGTCACCGATGCCGGATTGGTCGATATGGTGATGTTGACGACCTGGAATGGCCCTGGAAGTTTGCATACGCCTGTCGGAGCTACGGTTGTGGAATCAAGTGTCTGCCCTGATATGCCTACGCTAATAGAGCCGCTTACGTTGGATGCAGAATTTATCTGGATGACGAAGTTATTGAGCGTATACTGTACCGCCTGGCTCCTTTGCCCAGGAGTAAAGGTAGCGTTGCCGGTGATAGGCGCGTGGTTGATGTTCCAGGAATAGGGAACCTGCCCTCCGACGCTTTCGGGTGCCACATTGATCTGAGCGCTAAATACGATGTTCATTGCCGTGCCACACGGGATGGTGGTAAGACTTAGTGGGTTTATAGAGATGGTGACACCTGTGACCTGCAAAGGCGCAGTAAAAGTTGGCGTAGGGGAGAGAGCCGGAGAAGCGCTTGCATTAGCCGATGGAGAAGTAGCGGCCGGAGTAGAAGAACTATTGCCTGTACCGCCGCTTGGACCGCCGCATGCGCTTGCGCTCAGCACAAACAAACATATACAAAGTATCAACATTATTGAACGTCTAAACATTTGAACCCCCTTTTTAGAAGGATGCCAGATACTCCTTTGTTACCAGTATAAATACCGATTGGTATATTACCATACAGGTAGAGGTTTTCCTGGTGTTATTGGACTTCTGTGCTATAAGATCATTGCTCTTTTTTAGGAAAAGTGCTATAGTCGCATTCGTTCTATATGATAACAAAGGAGTTCATCTATGAAATTCGCTACAAAAGCTATTCATGCCGGGCAAGAGCCTGATCCGTCGACAGGCTCAATAATGACGCCCATCTATCAGACGGCCACCTATGCACAGGCAGGGCTGGGAGAGCATAAAGGTTTTGAGTACTCACGCACGAGCAACCCGACGCGGGCTGCATTAGAAACATGTATCGCTGCGCTCGAAGAGGGCGCATACGGATTGGCGTTTGCCTCCGGCATGGCTGCGGAATCTGCTATCCTGAGTTTGCTCAGCGCGGGCGATCATGTCGTTTCGTGCGATGACACCTACGGGGGCACCTACCGCATTTTTGAGCGGGTGATGCGTCGCTACAACGTCGAGTTCAGCTATGTGCCCGCTGACAAGGTAGCGAATTATGAGAAAGCTATTCGTCCAAACACGAAAATGATCTGGCTGGAAACTCCAACGAATCCGCTGCTTCGATTGATCGATATCCAGGCTATCGCGGCGCTGGCCCATAGCAGGAACCTGCTCGTGGTAGTCGATAATACCTTTGCCAGCCCCTACTTTCAACGGCCTTTGAAGCTGGGTGCGGATATTGTGGTGCATAGCACCACCAAATATATCAATGGCCATAGCGATACCATCGGCGGCGCGCTCGTTACCAGCAACGAGGAGGCGTACCAGTCCATCAAATTCTATCAGAATGCGGCAGGCGGCGTACCTGGGCCATTTGATGCCTGGCTCACGCTGCTTGGGCTGAAAACCCTGGCGGTACGTATGCGGCAACACGAGGCAAATGCGCAGGCGGTGGCAGCTTTTCTACAAGAGCATCCACGTGTTGAGAGAGTCTATTACCCTGGATTACCCTCTCATCCCGATTACGCGCTGGCCAAACGCCAGATGAGCGGCTTTGGTGGTATGGTGTCCTTTCAATTCAAGGGAACCTACCAGGATGTTGCGCAGATGGTGCGCCGCTTCAAGGTGTTCACCCTGGCAGAGAGTCTTGGTGGAGTCGAATCACTGGTGTGCCATCCCGCGTCGATGACACATGGCTCCATCCCGAAGGACATTCGCGAATCGCGTGGCCTCACCGATACACTTTTACGTCTTTCGGTAGGCATCGAGGATATCGAAGATATTCTGGCGGACCTGGAACACGTACTGGCATAAGGGTTATGAAATCCAGGGCGACCTTTCCTTCCCTCGCGGTCGCCCTCCCAAATGTGTCATTTTGTTACATTTACAAGCGCAAAC